>JAEXGM010000016.1 GCA_023450835.1 Bacillota bacterium
CCCTTGACCAGAAGGGGAACAGCATGCATCCGTCTGCCCCTAAGGGTACCGTTAACCAGTGGAACCAGGAACGATGTGATATCGGCAAATGGCTGAAGGGCAAAACCATTGACAGGATACTTATCGGCTATGACCAGCCTGCCTCCAGCGGACAATACCGGGCTTACATTGATGATATTTCTATTCTGCGGTAAGATATAAAAGAGGGTTTCTATTCCTTAGTATTTAAGAAAACCCATGAATTTAAAGAAACAGGCAAATAGAAAACATGAAATAGATATTTACTGACAAATAAAAATGGCTCCGGGAATAACAACCCGGAACCATCTTTATTTTTTGCTGTTTTATTTTCTGTTTTATTTTTTTAATTTTATTGTTACAATTTCAAAAGGCTTTACTCTTAAAGCTAGGAAGTCTCCGTTTCCGATAACCTCTTCCTCTTCTTCCATCAGATTGCATTTACTAATAGAAGTATATTGCTTATCAAATTGCAGCGATGTATTGACCGTTGCACCGTAAGGCTCATAAAGCCTGAGAATAAGGCTGTTCTCATCCTCTGCTTTCTTTATTGCTTCTATTACTACATTTTCCGCACCGCTTACCAGCTGGCTCGCTGCCGTACTGCTTCCTTCTCCTTTTTGCAGGATAACGGGTACATTGAACTCATATGCCTGTTTATGGACCTGACCGGTTCTTTCATCACCGGAATGAGGATACAGGGCATAACGAATCTGATGACTTCCCCTGTCAGCATTCTCACCCGGATAATTCTGGCTGCGGAGCAGATTCATATCTATAATCTTGCCCTGCACCCTGTAACCGTATTTACAGTCATTGAGAAGTGCTACGCCATAATCTGCTTCCGATAAATCCACCCACTTGTGTCCGCATACTTCAAACTGCGCTTTTTGCCAGAGGGTATTATCATTATTAGGACGCTTAATCTGTCCGAACTGAATTTCATAGCTTGCCTCTTTTGCAAGGATATCTGTTTCAAAGGAGGTACGAAGCATTTTCAGATTCTCTTTCCACTCAGCCTGCACTTCAACCTCTAACCGTTTACTTTCGTGTCCCAACTGAATGGTCACTATTATCCGGGATTCTCCATAGGTATATCTTTGTTCGCAGGTCGCATAGGCTCCCTTCGCATAGAACTCCTGACTTTCCAGTACAAAATATTCCGGTTTTTTATCCGTATATTCGATTGCAATATCCCAGCAGTCCCCATTCAGGTCGTCATAAACTGCAAAAAGGTTTGAAGGACCGCTTAAGCATTCCCTCTCCGCTGTTTTATCAAACAGTGAAATCAGCGCTCCCTCTTTACTGAAAACGGCACACAGATAATTATTTTCAAGGTAATCCCTGCCAGCCTCAGTCAGCACTTCACGAACAGGTGCTTTCTGCTTGGTAAAGCCCAGGGAAGGAACCTTCATCTCATAAATATTTCCGTCCTGCTCTACAAGCTCTGTCCTCTCCCAGGACAGGGAGTTAAAGGCTGTCAGGGCCGCATCACCTGAAATCTCTTTGTAACAATGTTCTGTCATTTCTTTCACTTTATTTAAAAGAATTTCATAACGGGCCACAGACTCATCGTATACACGCTTAATAGAAGAGCCCGGTATAATATCATGGAACTGATACAGCAGCACTTCTTTCCAGATTTCATCCAGCTGCTGCTTCGGATAATCCTCCAGGTGGTTTGTTAATAGTAAGGCGAATTCCAGTTCCCTTAAGGCAAACTCCATCTTTCTGTTATACCATTTATTCTTCGCCTGAGTGGTATAGGTTCCCTGATGTCTTTCCAGGTACAGCTCTCCCACCCATTTTTGCAGCTTTCCTCTTGTACTTTCTTCCAGTCGTTCAAAAAGAGGCTGTGCAAAATCAATATTCACCGGACAAAGTCCGTTTAAGTTCTTCATACGGCCGGCCTGCTCCAGATGAAGAGAACCGGGACCGCCGCCGCCATCCCCTACACCAAATAATATGAGGGCCTCATCGCAGATGCCGCTGTCTATATAATTGTTCTCTGCATATTTCATCTGTCTGGGGGTTAAGCTGCTGTTATAGGTGTCCTCCGGCAGCATATGGGTAAAGATTTCCGTACCGTCAATTCCTTCCCACAGGAAGGTCTGATGAGGAAATTTATTGTGCTCACTCCAGGAAAGCTTTTGCGTCATAAAATAATCACAGCCGCTTCTTCTTAATATCTGAGGCAGGGAACCGGTATAGCCGAATACATCCGGCAGCCACAGATTCTTTACTTCAACGCCGAATTCTTCCCTGAAAAAGCGCTTACCATATAATATCTGGCGGACAAGAGCTTCTCCTCCGCTTAGGTTGGTATCTGCTTCCACCCACATGCAGCCCTGTACTTCCCACTTGCCCTCTTTTATTTTTTCTTTTACACGTTCATATAGGGCCGGATAGTATTCTTTCATCCAGGCATACAGCTGTGCCTGGCTTGCTCCGAATTTATAATCCGGATACTGCTCCATATAATGCAGGGTGTTGGAAAAAGTCCTTGCACCCTTCCTGATGGTCTCTCTGATTGGCCATAGCCAGGCAAGGTCAAGATGGGAATGGCCTATAGCGGTAAAGGACAGGCCGCAGTCCCCGCCTGACTTCTCTAAGAGCTTCCCGGTTACTTCCAGAGCCCCATCTATTGCAGCCTCATTATATTTTCCCGCCCCCAGGGACGCCCCTACCTGCAAAGATGCATCATATAACTTGAAAAGAATCTGATTATATCTTGCACTTTCCTTTTGCAGGCACATAAGAAGTTCGTATAAAACACAATAATCATAAAAAAGCTTTCTGATTTTTGTATCCTGAATTGCAATATCCGCTTCCAGTACTTTCCCATCGTTTTTCAGGCTGCCAAACAAGTCATTACAACCCGCATCCATCCAGATGTCAATAACTTCTCCGCCCTGTGCTGCGTCCTCCAGATAGTAGACTCTCTTTCCGCCTCCCGCAAAACTAAATTCCGTAGCCACATTGGTAATGCCCCTGACCGGATTCCCATCCTTGTCCACAATAAGTCCTTCACCGCTGATATCAATTAACAGCACTGTTTTTTCCCCTTTGCAAGCTTCCGGCACTATTCCGGTAAAATGAAACCATGCGCAGTCGAATAAATCCCCCCACTTTTCTCCCTTATTAAGAGTTCGCTTTTCACCGGTTTCTCTCTCTCTAAAGCTTACAGGTTCCTTGGTCTTATAGCAGGTAACGGTCAGTTCCCCTGTCTTTTTATAAACCCTGTCCTTTAACGCTCTTGCTGTCTGTTCAATAGTCCGTACTTGTTTTTCTTTTAGATATGGCATAATTCGTCTCCTGCTTTTTTATGTAATAATGTTTTGCAACGGTACTTCCTTATCTCCAAAAGTATCCTTTTATGAACAATGTCTGATTATGACTCTCATAAGAGAATAATTCTGTTTTAGATTCTTCATCCCAGGTATAGTTAACGGATACTTCCATTCCATCTTCGTCCTTAGCCGAAACGAAAACTACCGGTTTCGGAATTCTTATTCTTATAAAAGCTTTGATGTTATCTGCCGCTTTTACTTTCATGGTAAACCCTGTACCATCCTCTGCTTCTTCCAGAGAAAATATTCTGGCAGAACAGCCGATTACTCTCCACTCTGTGTCTTCTAATTCAGCGAAATCAAATAGTACTGTATTTTCATCCGGTCCTATGGTCTTCTCTTTTACAATCTCATAGTTATTTGTGAGCATGTCGGCAAACAGCCCCTTAAAAGTATGAACTTCTTCGGGTATCCCTTCTCTGCTTTCATTCATTATAGAAGAAATAATATAGGGTCCTCTGCGTAAAGTCAACTGATTGGTGAATATCCACTGGGTACCGCCAAGGGCCAGCAGCTCTTTCATCCTCAAGCGATACTCATCAGCCAGCTCTGTTGTCAGACAAAGCTTTGCCGGTGATATATTCCAGACCATAACACGGCCTTCGCCCACCCTATAAATGCCATCTTCCTTTTCCCCCAAGAGTCCCAGCATCTCAAATAAATGTTCCGAGGCGTTACGATACCCCACCTTTCCCTCAGCGGATTTACCGGCACGATTCCACCAGCCTTCCACATCATGATAGGGGTCCGTACCATCTCCTATATAAACCAGGGTGCCGCCGCTCTTTACCCAGGCGGCAAGAGCATTGTTTATATCCGGAGACTCCGGTTTCATATACTCATAACTTAGGATAAGAGTCTTATAATCATCAAAATAGGCTGTATAACGTCTGATATTATCTAACAGCACAGGCCGGACCGGAAGGCCGTATTTTAACAGGGGCATTGCCATGCCAAAGAAATTCGGGAACGTGCTGCTTTGGATAAAAGTCTGATACAGATCCCTGTCTTTCGCCACCTTTTCCATAAATACCTGGCTTTCCTCCCGGCAGTCTTCTCCGTCATGCATTCTATCCTTAAACTCATCCATTACCTTTTCCAGCATAACCTCATTTTCTTCCGTTATGATTCCATCCGGATAGCTTCTCTGAAAGAGTCCCGAGTCGGACATCAGAATGCCAACACCTTCCTTTACCCCGTCAAAGCAGTATTCGGTTTGGTCCATGTCACCAAACATCTGAACCATACTGTTAAGAAGAGTTGCATATTCAGGCGGTATTACTTTAGCTCCCGGCATATTGTCTGTGGGGATAGTGCCGCTGTCTAGACCTGCCTTACGGGGAAATACTCCGTCGAATACCCTTCTTGGCCAGGGGCAGATTTCATAATGATGAACTGCCGGATGTAAAAGGGAAGCAACTGCGGTCTTCACATAATTATACCGGTAATCCTCCCAGGTATATTCCGGATTGTCTTCTATCGGGTCATGAAGGAACCACATTCTCCTGCCTGTGCCCTTTACCAGCTCCTGCATAATGCCGTACTCTAAAAATGCAGTCTCAAAGGTCCTTTCCTTTACCACACCTTCATAGACATTTGCCGGGCGGCTGGTACCGGTCCATACCTGCGCAATATAGCCGTCCACCGCAGGCAGGCCGATAAGAGCCCCTTCCGGACTCATAATTTTCCATTGGGTATAATTTAGCAGGCTATGGGTCGGAACATAAAAACGAAGCACTCTGCCGTATTCCGTAAGAGCATACTCCTTCAGAGCATTTCCGATATGGCTTATGGTTCTTGCATAAAGGTAAGCCTTAAGCTTTGAAGCTTTATATCTTGTATCCAGACTGCTGTGGGGCGGCTGCCAGGACTCCCTGTAATATAAATAGTATTCTCTCTTAAAGCTCTCCGAGTATCCTCCCCGGTCCCAAAATTCCGGCTCTTCCATATGAATGGCTTCTACTCCAGAATCCACTGCGCGTTTAAGCTTTTTAACCAGATATTCTGCAAAGGCTACCGTCGGTGACATATAGGGAACCTCTTTTCCATGCTTTATATGCTTGTCGTAACGGTCCATCTGACTCTCATCCCAATGGTTCCTGCCGTCATATTCCCCGTACAGATAATCCTGATATTCTCCCCAGGCGATACCTGTCATCAGATGGACAACATATCCTTTCTCCTTAAACTTACGCACTCTTTCCGGCATTGCAGCATCAATACCGTACACCATGACAAAATCACATTGTACATCTATATTAGACTGCCAAGGGGCACTTTCCTGAAAGCCTGTTAATTCCTGCGATCTCTCTCTGATATATGCCATACGATTTTTTCCCCTTTCTATTTTAATTTATACACTGACATAAGACGTCAGCCAACGCTGACGCCTTATGCTTAAACTTTTTTAGTCCAGTATATCATCCCTGGAGTTAGCACATTCTGTTACATACTTTAGATAATCTTTGAAGATTCCATTGTCCTGGGTCAAGAGATACTTCTGGTAATCTTCCAGGATAGAACGGGCCTCTGCTTCTGATTTTGCAAAGTAAGCACGCTGCTCATAATCTTTTTGTGTAGTACCCTCAAAGGCAAATTTCTTTACGGTATCGTAATCCTTATAATTCTGTACCAGTCCTTCCAAAGGATAACCGTCTACCCTCTCAACGGGACGTGCAGCTTTATAAGCTACCATTTCCGGCGGTGCCGCATCAGCATCACCTGCACCGATTTCACCCCACCAGGTAAAACGCTTATCTGCCTGAAGTGTACGTCCTAATATGTAACCGATACCTTTTTCACGAAGCTCATCATCAGCGGAAGTATCTCCTGCTGCTTTTCTTTCAAGTATGTCTTTATTAAGACGAGGCTGACCATCTGCATTTAAAGTATAAGTATCCCCTTCAATACCATACTGGCACAGACGTGCTCCTTCTTCACTGTTTACATAATCAAGATATGTCAAAGCCGCTTCAATATTAGAACAGGTGCTTGGGAAGATAATTGCAGGAGAACCGGCGCGGCCGTTCTGCTCAAGCTGTACTAAAGGCTGACCATCCTTATATGTCATCGGTCCTACGGGAACATACTTCATTTCCGGATGAGCACTGTATAGACCGGTAAGTTTTGTTGAATTGATAACGGAGCCGTATTGTGCGGATGCAAATAATGCTGTACCGTTTCCGACCTTTTCATCTGCCTGGGCATCGGACTGTTTAAAGCATTCCACATCCATTAACCCCTGATTTACAAGTTTCCAGATAAATAACTGCCTCTTAATATAGTCCTCTGTTAAAGGAATATAGTTATAGGTACCATCCGCCTGTTTTACATAGTTACTGAATTTCTTCTCGGAAAAATTAATGGAGTAACCTGTACTGTCCCAGCCATCGTGATAGGTCGTGGCTACAATACAGTCATTGCCGTTAACATCCTTAAAGCCGTGTTCCTTTGCCTTTACCATGAAATCATATAACTGGTCTGCTGTCTTAATGGTAGCAGGATCAATTCCTAAGGCTCCGGGAACATCACCACGAACGAATACACCATAAGTCCAGTTTGTAACGTCAGCAGTATCTCCGGGAGTTTCCTGGGGCAAAATATATTTATGACCGTTAAAACCCTTGTAATTCAAATCGTTCTCCAGATAAGACTGTGATACGATTCCAACGTCGTAGGAATTAGCAAGATTCGGGTAATTTGGAAGGTAATCTTCAATAGCAAGTAATCTTCCTTCTGATGCCGCTTTTTTAATTACCGCGGTCTCACCAGCACTGCCGCCCCAATAAGGAGCATTAATAATGTCAGGCATATCACCGGAAGCAAACATCAGATTCAGTTTCTCTGTCTCACTCATCATAATGCCTTCAAATTCAACTGTAACCCCTGTTTTTTCTCTGATAGCTTTTGCCACTTCATTGTTGTACTGATCAGATGCTGTTTTAAATCCACCGTTCCAGCATATCAGCATTTTTAACTTTACGTCATCGAATTTTTTAGGTCCTTTTGTATCTGTTGTAGCATCAGTCGTACTTGCACCTTGGGAATCAGCCGGTTGTGATTCTGCCTTCTTATTGTCATCAGTTTTTGAACAGCCAGAAACCAGGGTTGCTGCCATCATAATGACTAAGAAGATACTAAGTAACTTTTTTTTCATATACATTCTCCTTTTATTTTTTTGTATGGTTATTATGGACTGCCTTGTTTTGCCTTTGTTGAACTCACAGGGATGCTTTACCAAGTCAGCGCCTTCATACCGTCATCCTTTTACAGAACCGATCATAACCCCCTTTACGTAATACTTTTGAAGAAAGGGATAAACCACTACAATAGGCATGGTAAGAATCATTACAAATGCCATCTGTAAAGACTGGCTGGTATAGCTGGTCATGGTCGATAAGCTGGACTCCTGCCCCAGTTTAATGGTAGAGGAGGCTGTTGCCTCTCCAAGAAGTTTTTGCAGCAGAGTGGCGGCAGGATAAAGTGCTGTCCGGCTCTGGTAATAAGCTCCGGTAAACCAGTCATTCCAGTGCCCAACTCCGATAAACAGCGCAAGAGTTGCCAGAATGGGCTTAGACAGCGGAATGAATATACGAAACAGTATTTTAGTTTCCCCTGCCCCGTCAATCTGGGCGGATTCCCTGAGCTCGGCCGGAATACTATCAAAGTAGGTCCTTAGCAGAAGGAAATTAAAAAAGCTGTAGACTGCCGGAATAACATAAAGTAAAAAGCTTTTCGTCAATCCCATATCACGAAGCAGCATATAATACGGTATCATTCCTCCTCCGAATATGGTCGTAAAGTAAAAAAAGAAAGTAAAAAAAGTCTTGCCGGGTAATGTCTTAATGCTAAGTGCATATGCTATCAGGGCCGTAAAAAACAATCCCAGTAATACACCAATCAAAGTTCTTCCAACGGATATGGACAAGGAATCGAATATACGGGAATCCTTAAAGGCGTGAGTGAAATTCTCCAGAGTAAATTCCCTGGGCCAAAAATATACGCCTCCTTTGACAAAGTCTCTTCCGGTATTAAAGGATGCTACCAGTACATACCAGAACGGATATAAGGAAATGAAGCCAAAAGCTGCTAAAAATATGTAATTGAAAAACACGAATATTTTACGGGATTTTGATTCTTTTATTTTCATGCTAATAACCTTGCCTTTCATCAAAGCCTGTAGCCTCCAAGCCGCAGACATAAATTTGAGATACTACCATATGCCCACATCCATAAATTTCTTTGATACGGAATTCGTAAGGGCCATCAAAGCAAAGGCAAAAACCGATTTAAACAAACCAATGGCTGTTGCATACTCAAACCTGCCATAGTTCAGACCTGTTTTTAATACAAAGGTATCAAGGATTTCTGAAATCTGTGTATTAGCCGGCTGCTGTAATAAAAGAACCTGGTCAAAGCCTGCATTTAAGATACCTCCCACCGCAAAGATAAACATAATTCCAATGGTTCCCTTAATGGAGGGAAGGGTAATATGCCAGGTACACTTTAAATGTCCCGCGCCATCTACGGTAGCCGCCTCATAAAGCTCCTGGCTTACTCCTGCAAGAGCAGAAAGATAAATAATAGAGCCCCAGCCTGCATTCTTCCAGATGTCAGAAAGAATTACCATAGGATAAAAATAATTCTTCTCCCCCATAAAGAAAATAGATTCCAATCCGAAATGCTTTCTAATATCATTTATAATTCCCCCGTAGGGTGTAAAAACAACTGTCATCAGACTGACAACCACTACCCAGGATACAAAGTTGGGAAGATAGCTCATTGTCTGAACCACCTTTTTAAATTTTTTGGCTCTCACCTCGTTTAGTAACAATGCTAAAAAAATAGGTGCCGGAAAACCGAAGATAATTTTGAAGCCGCTAATGATAATGGTATTTTTCATTACAATCCAAAAATCAGGGGATTTTATGAACTCCTCAAAATTTTGCAGCCCCACAAAGGGACTTCCTAAAATGCCCAGATTGTAATTGTAAGCCTTAAAGGCCAGAAGGGCACCATACATTGGGTAATAGCAAAACACCAGCAACCAAACCACACAGGGAAGGATAAACAGATATAACACCTTGTGTTTCATAATTTGCTGCCATAATCTTCTTGTCCTTACTTGTCTGGTTATCGAACCTGATATGGTAGATTTCAAAAGCCTTTCACTCCTTTCGTATACTGCGGAGCCTTGTGTACCGCTCCTTTCTTCATTATTTTACTCCCCCTTCTGTTAAATAAATATCAACTTTTTTCATGAGTACTATGCACTTCTTTCATTTTTATAGTTATTTAGTCCATGATAATTTAAAAATTGTATCTATTTTTAGACTTTTTCACAGCATTTTTAACTCATTTATTATTTTTTATTGTCACTTTTCACGAAAGTCATTTGATGTACAGCCTACATGCTTTTTGAAAGTCCTCATAAAATAACTTGTATTACAAAAACCGCAGTTTTCTGCGATATCACAGATACACAGCTTTGTCTCCTTCAGAAGCTTCTTCGCATAATCAATTCTCAAGTTGATGATATATTTTGTAATGTTAATCCCAAATTCTTTATTAAAGGAGGTTGAAAGATATCCCAATGAGATACAGAACTTCTGTGCCAGGAAGTTAGTGGATATCTCACTGTTGGTATAGTTATCTTCAATATAATTTTTTACGATCATCAGGACAGAGCGCGAATCGGCGGTAACTGCCATCCACTGACCAAGTACTGTCGTAATGGTTCTGCACAGGCTTTCTATCAGCTCTTCTCTGCAGGAAAACTCGTCGATTATTCTGCCGGAAAGGCATTCCGGGCCAAGCATTGACACAATACTGCCGCCTGCTTTTTTGATACAGGTGCGGGCCAGTATACAGATGAGTTCTACATAGAGTATACGGATATGCATGGCTGTCTCCGGTACATCCACAGAGAAAATCCGTCTGACCACGGCAAGCGCTTCCTTTAAATCCCCTGCTGCCAAAAACCTTTGATATAACTTAAAATCATCTTCCGGTAAATTCGTTGCGGCAGATTTCTCCCATTCACTCCAGTAAAATATCCGGCTGTCGGTATTTCCCTCCAGGGTAAAACGCAGATCAAGAGCCTGCCTGGCTTGGGCCAGTAATACACCGGAGACGGACTCTTCTATCCCGGATATCCCCATAATCAGAACAATATCAAGCTGTTTTCGTATTTTACATCGAATCTCTTTGAAACTTTTTATAAACATTTCTTCAGCCCTTTTTACATCATTCTCAGGAGAAGCTGCTATTACTGTAATCTGCTGTCCCGGATTAATGTCATAAAAGGTAAGAAACCACGGCCCTGCGGCCTCCTGTACAATCTCCTGCAATGCCTGCCGCAATTTTTCCGATTGAAGTTTCACAGACATCCGGAAGACACCGATCTGATAATATTTTGCTGTATCCGGAAAAATATCCTTTATAGGAAACTCCAGATTCGTTTTTACTCCGTGAAAAAAGGCTGTCAGTTGTTCCCGCTGATTCTCATTTAATCTGCCGTCTTTTGATTTTGCATTGTTAAAAGGACTCTGCAGCAGATTTCTCCGATGCATTTCCTTTGCCGTCACCTTTGCTAAAGTAGCGGTCAGCTCTTCCTGTCTGGCAGGTTTCAGCAGATAATCCACTACCCCTAATGCAATAGCTTCTCTGGCATACTGGAATTCCGAATAGCCGGAAATTAAAACGGCTGCAATACCCGGTACATACCTTTCAGCCGCTTTCACCAATTCAATACCGCTCATCTTCCCCATCATAATATCCGTTAACAGGATATCCGGCTTGTACTCCTTAATCTTTTCCAGTGCTTCCTCCGCGGAAGAAGCCTCCATAATCCATTTAAAGCAGAAGCCGCTCCGGCTTACTTTATACAAGATATCCGCACAAGCCAGTTTCTCATCGTCCACAATTAATACACCCAGCATATCTTTTCACCACTTTCTACACTTCATTGCTGCAAGGCACCCGTACCGTCACACATACACCCTTCCCTTCTCCTTCGCTGGTTATCTGCAATCCGTACTCCAATCCGTACTGCAGGAGAATTCTCTGATGAACATTCAAAAGTCCGATACTGCTGTTATTTGCAGCTAAAGCTGTTATTTGAACCACAGGTTCCGCCATCCGCTCCTGTATCATTGCCAGTCTTTCGGCCGGAATCCCTTCCCCGTTATCCGTTATGGATACCACCAGGTCGTCTTTATCCCTTCCGGCCCAAATCCAAATCATTCTGCCAGCCCCATCCTTTGCCACCTGATTCTTAAAACCATGTTTAAATGCATTCTCTATCAGAGGCTGCAGTATGAGCTTTGGAACCTTGTAACCGTATAATTCTTCCTCTATTTCCACACTGTATGTAAAGGCGTTCTGATACCGGATACTTTGGATATACAAATAATCCGTTATATTAGAAAGTTCATCTTTCAGCGCGACATTGTGTCTGGTTACTTCAGAAGAATACCGGAACATGGCAGATAAGGCTGCTATCATTTCTGTCGTACTGTCTGCTCCTTCCAGGCAGGCCATAGCTGATATGGTATTCAGTGTATTATAGAGAAAATGAGGATTGATACAGGACATCAATGCCTGTTCACGGGCAGTCATTGCCTGCATTTTCGCAGTATATTCCTCCTGAATCAGAGTTTGGATGCGTTTCTGCATTCGAAATAAGTGTCTTTCAATGCGGGCAAGTTCATCCGAACCTCCCACAGGTTCCACCGGCTGTACCTCTTTTTCATCAAATCGATCCATTTTTCCTATAAGGACATTTAATTTTTTATTATAAATCCTGTTAGCAATAATTAAGAGGAGCATCATAAAGATAAGCAGTGTAACCGTTGTATAAATTGCTCCAAGCCCATCGGATTTCTCCATTTGTTTGGGATTAAATAAAATAACGGCAGTGGCATCAATTATACCGATATTCTTTGTTAAGACATTAAAGTTTTCTGCATTCCCCTCACCATTTGTTATTCTGACCTTTTTGGAAAGTTCCTCCCCTTCTCTGATATTTTTATACAGCTCCTCAATCTTCTCCTGGGATAAGGCACCGTCGTTTTTCTTATCAGCGGAAATATAACTGTAAATAATTTCGCCGCTCTTGTTGTCAAATAAATAGATACTGTGATAGGTTCCCTTATAGGGCACAAACAAAGTTCCGGTGTCTACGGTAATGGTCTGGCAGCAATAATCCTGTCCCCAGGCACTTGATTTCGAATTATAGTTATTAATGATTCCTGCCAGCGTCAGGTGATATGTATGGGTTACATCAGAATAGGTGTACCACCACTGGGGGCTTTTCTCCTTTAGTTCCTGAAACCAGTCTTTCTCTCTCACTTTGCCAACATCCCAGAAATAATATCCGTCCGCCGGCAGATAGGTATATAACCTTTGCCCAATGACTTCCTGGGACTGGTATAGAAAGAAGGTCATTTCATTTATCCTCTGCCCCAATTCTTTACTAAGTATGACCATTTCTGAGCGGCTGACATCTTCCTTAAAAATATTGTCGCGCAAATCATTGCTCATGGATACAACCCCCATGGCAGTGATATAGCTTGACAGCTTATCCGTTACGCCGGAAATATAAATGTCCGCCGAATCTTTCTGTATTCCATACAATTCGTTGTTGACCTTTACAAGATAATTTTGTACCAGGTACCATATCCCTATAGAGGAAACCAGCATAATCAGCACAGTGAGCATTAACATGGAGTGTATAGAAGTAATCAGCACGAATTTCTGAAATTTCTGTTTACCCATTATCTTAATCTTGCTGCCGGTGATTGATTTCATAAAGGGACCTTCTTTCATGGTTTTTAAATTAATCAAGTTAAATGTTTTTGATATATTTTATTTCTTCTGATATATTTAATGTCATGTGATATATTTATATTATAGACATATATGTATTTTGTCAATAAAATATTAAAATCAAAGAATTCCTTAATGCATTTCCAACAAAAAAAAGACCCGAAGGTCTTTTTGGAATTACTTTATTTATTTTGGTATAAATCATATACGCTTTTTCTTTCAATCAGTTCCGTAGGTATCTTTATATGTTTTACCGGTTCCCCGATTGTATTGATCTTTTCCGTTATTATGCGGAAAGCTTCTTCCATCAGCGGTCTTACCGGCTGCCGCATCGTGCTCAGTTTAATATCCAGATAATCCAGAATCGCATTGTCCGTAAATCCTGTTACAGAGAGTTTATCCGGAATAGAAATCCCCAGTTCCTTTGCTGCGGAATATATCTGAATGGCCAGATAATCATCGCCGCAGAACACCGCTGTCAGGTCTTTGTTTTTTTTCAGATAATCCACAAAATCCATATCCGCAGCCGCAGAATTTTTTATCATTACATAATCCTTTTCAATAGGCAGATTATTCTCTGCCATGGCACTGACATACCCTTTATATCTTTCATCTCTGCTGGAAACTTCCGATATATCATCGGAAACGAAACCGATGTTTCGGTGCCCTTTTCCAACCAGATAATTCAGCAGCTTTTTGGCCCCCTGGTAATGGTCATGATAAACACTGTCAAACTCAATTTCCTTGTAGACCCTGTCCACCATTACAATGGGATAGCCTCTCAGCTTATAGTGCAGCAGTTCATTACCGCATACATTTTTATCACCGGGAAAGAATACAACTCCTTTAATACTTGGAATTCCCGCGATTTCACGAAGTATCTTTTCCTCCTCTTCAAAATTGCCTTTTGAAACCTTTACAATCACTTCATATTCAGCTTCTTCTGCGACCTGCAGCAGTTCTGTAATAATCTGGCCGGTATAGAAATCAATCCTTGGCAATACCAGTGCAATTAATTTTACGCCTCCGAACTCTGCCTGTACCGGTGATTCTTCCTCAAACATTGCTTTTATAACATTTTCATCAACGTCCTTTAGGAAGCTGCCCTGCCTTGGCACACGGTATATTACTCCCTCTTCCGCCAGTGCATTTAGCGCCAGCTTACTTGTCATTCTGCTGACTCCGAATAAATCTGCAAGCGTCCCTTCGCTGGGAAGCATTTCATGGGGATGATATTTCTTTTCCAAAAACATTCTTAACAGTTCACGCTTCACACGGTCTGTCTTTGTGTCATTAATTTTAACTTGCACTAACTCTTTACCTCACCCTTTTGATATTATCTGATGTACTTGATATATATTAATAGGAACATAAAGCTGTTCCTATAATCGGATGCACGGCGGTAAAAGCACCGCCTTTTGTCAGAAATTTGAAAAGCAATTTCTGATAAGTTATATTATATCAGACACAAAATAATAGATAAAGGGAAAAATTCAATGCATGCTTTACTTCCTCTTACTTATCTTACTTTCTAATTTTTGAAGTTTATTTAATACAATAGACTGAACTCCTACAAATATTGCTCCGTAGACAACTGCCAGTATGCCAAATGTAAATCCTCCGTATAGCATAACCGCCAGATTGATTGCTCCCATGGTATAGGCAACGTTTAATTTTTCTCTCTTCTTATGGAATATCAGGGCAAGAACATCGAAACCCACTGTAGTTGCTTTTGCATGAAGACACAAGAAATACCCTGCACCAACTCCTGCGGCACTAAAAAGAACAGAAACTATTTTAGGAAGATGTATTATAAATCCAATCTTACTGAACATATTATACAAAGCCAGATAGCAAACACAGCTGAATATGGTTCCCAGGAAATATTCTTTCCCCAGCCCTATGTAGCACAAACCTAACAGCAATATTGTTATCAGATTCACCAGATATACCGTAGGGATATTCATATGCTGTGCTGTTACCATGGAAAAGCTCGTTACACCTCCGTTGATAATATGGTTCGGCACAGTGATGCAGGCATAACAAAAGGTGATAAGCAGGTTGCCGGCCAGTATATCCGCATATTTTCTCCAATTCATTTTTCTCTATAAAGTCCTTTCCTTTGTAATCACCGAAGTCTTTCCTCTACCTTTTAGCTGGCATAGGGGACACCGGACCTTCCCCATTATAATCCCTTTTCTTTCATTTAGGAACAGAGAACATTTTTTTGCCGCACAAAAAAATAAAGCCTCCTCTTGCCTGTAAACACCTTCTTTCAAAGATTGTGTTTACAGGCAAGACCGAGGCTTCTTATTTTTATGAAATTATAATATTAGGGAATCATAGCCAGTATTTCCTGCTTCGGCTTCACGCCTACACTGGATTGTACTACTTTTCCATCCTTTAATACAACAAGAGTAGGTATGCTCATTACACGGAACTGCTGTGCAAGTTCCGGTTCTTCATCCACATTGACTTTTCCTACCTTAACGGAATCAACCGTTTCTTCTGCGACCTGCTCTACAATAGGCCCTACCATCTTACAGGGGCCGCACCAGGATGCCCAAAAATCCAGCAAAACCGGCTTGTCCGATTCGATTACTTCTTGATTAAAATTGTCTTTTGTTATTTTCAATACGCTCATTATTTTATCTCCTTTACAGCTTTTTAATTGTATGCAATGTAATTTATAGTTTTATTATAGCTTTTTTCTTGTTTCTCTCTGTGACAAAGTCACACAAGCCTGTAAAGCTGTAATAGGATTATTTTGAATACCGGCTGAAATATTCTTCTATAACTTTGCAGGTCCCCCGAATATCCTCCTCGCTGTGGGCATCGGAAATAAACATTGCCTCAAACTGTGCCGGCGCAATATAGATGCCGTGGTCCAGAAGATAATTAAAGTAAGAGGCATACTCCTCTACGTCCGAGGTCATCACTTCATCGTAGCCTGCCACGGGAATAGGGGTAAAGAAAGGACTCAAAAGAGAGCCGATCTGGTTTACCCACACTTTTCCCTTTGAGGCTTCACGAAGCACCCCGGAAAGTTCCTTTGCTTTCTGCTCTAATTCCTCATAAATCCAGGGACTTCTTTTTAAAATATTCAGGGTGGTGATTCCGGCTGTGGTAGCAATAGGGTTCCCCGAAAGGGTACCTGCCTGATAGACATTCCCCAAAGGGGATATCTTCTCCATGATATCCTTTCTGCCTCCGTAAGCCCCAATAGGCATACCTCCGCCTATAATTTTACCCAGGGTAACCAGGTCCGGTTTAATCTGAAAATAGGCGGAAGCCCCGCCCGGCAAGAGACGAAAGCCTGTGATTACCTCATCAAAAATCAATAAAGCTCCATAGTCTTCCGTAATCTTACGAAGGAATGGCAGAAAGCCCTCCTTTGGAAGTACTACTCCCATATTGGCAGCCACCGGTTCCACAATAACGGCAGCAATCTGCTTTCCGTATCGCTCGAAGAGATTTTCTACAGAAGTCGTATCATTATATTCTGCTACCAGTGTAGTCCGTGTAAAGCCGGCAGGAACTCCGGCACTATCCGGAACGGCAGTTGTCAGCGCCGCAGAACCGGCTTTTACCAGTAAACCGTCACTGTGTCCATGATAACAACCTCTGAACTTTATAATCATATCCCTTCCGGTAAATCCCCTTGCCACCCGGATAGCGCTCATAACAGCTTCTGTTCCGGAACTGACAAGGCGGGTCATTTCCATGGAAGGCATCATCTCAGAAATGATTTCTGCCAGTATTATCTCCTTTTCCGTTGGAGCCCCATAGGTAAGTCCCTTTTCACAGGCTTTGGTCACAGCTTCCGTTACTTCTTCTCTCGCATGACCAAGAATCGCCGGCCCCCAGGAACCCACATAATCGATAAATTCATTTCCGTCCGTATCATATATTCTGGAGCCTTTGGCTCTGTCAATAAACAGAGGTGCTCTTCCTACTGACCGAAAAGCCCTGACCGGGCTGTTTACACCTCCGGGAATGTGTTTCATAGCTCTTTCAAAAAGCTCCTCCGACCTTCCTGTATTCATAGCCTTTCCTCCTTCAGCCATCCTGCCACCTCCAAGGCATGGTAAGTGATGATAATTCTGGCTCCGGCCCTTTTAATAGCAGTAATATTCTCCATAACGATTTTCTTTTCATCAATCCAGCCGTTAGCTGCGGCTGCCTTTACCATGGAGTATTCCCCGCTTACATTATAAGCTGCCACCGGACAGTCAAAGATTTCTGACACTTCTTTGATAATATCCAGATAAGCCAGAGCGGGCTTTACCATCACCATGTCTGCCCCTTCTTCTAAATCTGCCTCTACCTCAAGGATAGCTTCTCTGCCATTGGCATAATCCATCTGATAGGTCTTTCTGTCTCCAAAACCGGGAGCTGAATGAGCCGCCTCTCTAAAGGGTGAGTAGTAGCCGGAAGAATACTTCGCACTATATGCCATAATTGCTATATCCGAAAAGCCGTTGCCATCCAATGCTTCCCTAATTACCTGTATCCTTCCGTCCATCATGTCAGAAGGAGCGATAATATCAGCTCCTGCTTTTGCAAGACTGACCGATGCCTGCGCTAACAGCGGTAATGTCTCATCATTTAAGATTTTACCGTTCCTTACAATGCCGCAGTGCCCATGGGAAGTGTATTCACAAAGGCAGACATCTGCAATTACCAAAAGTTTCGGGTAGTTTTCCTTTATATATCGGATAGCCCTCTGGGTAATACCATCCTCCCGGTACGCGCCGCTTCCCACCTCATCCTTGTGTTCCGGTATCCCAAATATCAGAATACTTCCGATTCCGCTTTCCGCAATTCTTTCCAGTTCTTCCTTTAAACGGTCGATGGAAAATTGGTGGATACCCGGCATGGACGGGATAGGATTCTTAATATTTTCTCCCTCTATAACAAATATAGGATACACCAGCTCTGAGATCTGGAATTTCGTCTCTCTGACCAGACTTCGCATGGTTTCATTTACTCTTAGCCTTCTTAAACGTTTCATCTATTTCTCCTTATTCCGTCTACTTCAAATCATATATTCCATCCAAGCTCAGGCTTATCAGATTTTTGATTTTCCAAGCAATAATTTTACATGGTCTTCAATTCTTTCTACAATCCCATTTACACTTGCTTCTTTGGAAGAGAGAACATCTTCAAAGCCATATTCGTATAATGTCTTTCTGGTAGCTTCTCCAATACAAACTATCTTAGTATCTTTTAGAACTTCTATCCTGCTGTTGTTTTGAAAGAAGCCGTGAACTCCCGAAGAACTGGAAAATACCAGATAATCCAATTGCTTCAAGCGGGTATGTGTCAGCTCTGTTAAGTTCGGATTGTTTACCACATCATATATTTTTATATCATCGCAGAGAATGTTCTTTTCCTGTAGTATTGTTATCAAATCTTCTGACCCCTGCACGGCTCTTGGAATCAAAAGTTTTTCAGTCGGTATTACTGTCTTACACAGTTCCTGTGCCAGGTTGACAGCCGAGTAATCTTCCGGTACCAAATCGGCATAAAAACCGTATTCCAGCAATACCTTTGCCGTCCCGCTGCCAACAGCTGCAAACCGGATATGTGAGAGCTTCCGGTAATCAACGGAGAGTTTTCTCAGTCTCTGAAAGAATAGCTTCACTGCATTGGAGCTTGTAAAAACAACCCAACGGTATTGTTCCAGCAGCTGTAAAGCCTGGTCAAATTCAGGCTTCTCGGAATAATCGACTAATTCCAGCGCTCCAACGGTTACCGCAGCAGCTCCCAATTCTTCCAGCTGTTTCGTCAGCTTTTCCCTGATTTCTTTTGTGCCTGTTATTCCGACTCTGACTCCTGACAAAGGATGAATAACGGAAGCTTTCATATCAAGGCCTGCCACACTGCCAACTATGATAATAGCAGGTGCCGCAATCCCCTCTTCCTTCACCTTGCGGCAGATGTCGGTAAGGTTTCCCCTGACCTCTCTCTGCCAGGGAGTTGTGCCATTGGATACAACCGCAACAGGTGTATCCGGGTGCTTTCCGCCTTCCAGCAGCTTCTCTGTAATGCGCTCCAGATTCCCCATGCCCATCAGAACAATAAGAGTCCCGGGTATCTTCGCCATATCTGCCATCGTGTCCGGAATATTCTCATCCTCTTCTGCCGTATGACCTGTGATTACCGTAAAGCTCTGACTGCATCCTCTATGAGTTACCGGAATACCTGCATAAGCAGCCGCTGCAATAGCAGACGTTATCCCAGGAACTATCTCATAGGCTATCCCCTCTTCCTTCAGGGCAAGAGCTTCTTCTCCTCCTCTTCCAAAGACAAAAGGGTCACCGCCTTTTAAACGTACCACCACCTCACTGGTACGCGCTTTTTCTATAATAATTTGATTTATCTCTTTCTGTCCCAATGCATGATTGCCGACAATCTTCCCGACAAAGAT
>JAEXGM010000031.1 GCA_023450835.1 Bacillota bacterium
ACCGGACATGGCGGAAGAAAAGGCAAGATAGATGAATTCCTGACCCTTTGCAGCGTAATTCTTAAAGATATTAAATATCGTTTCCGGTGCGGGCTGAGAGGTCATTGGCATAATTCCCCTCTTCATAACCCCATAGACTTCTTCCAAACTAATTGTCTCACCATCCAGATATTCCTTCTCCTCTAATAAAATCTTAAGGGGTAATACCCGGATATCATTTTCTTCTAAATATTCCGCCGGCAGATCACAGGTACTGTCTACAATCAATTTTAACATAACAATCATGCTTCTTTCTATAATCGATGTCATAATTACGGTATCATATAATGATTTGAGGTCCAAAACAGTCTTTCAAAATGGGACGGCAATTTGCACAAAGCAGAAAGACTCATGCGCTGGTTCCAAGGCGCATTCGTTCTTTCTGCTTTGTGCAAATTGCCTGTATACATGTTGAAACAGGACTTTTGACTCTTATATCATATAATCTACTGCTTAAACTACCCTCTGATACTCGAATTATGCCATGTAGATATTATTACTGCTTCATACAAATTATACCACTTCCGCTATAAATTGCAACTCTTACAGTTCTTATTTATGTTATCTATGATTCGAGCGCGAAGGCCCTGTTTCATTCTACTCACGGGCGATTTGCACAAAGCAGAAAGAACTCATGCGCTGGCTCCAAGGTTCTTTCTTGAATTAGGGTATCAAGCAAATAAATGCAGTGCCTTGGCACTTTTTAATTACTTTGCTATAATTTTGTTCACCCAAAGCTAAGAAAGAACCGGCTCCAAGGCGTATTCGTTCTTTCCACTTTGTACAAATTTCCTGTAAACATATTGAAACAAGACTTTTAACTTTCATATCATCTCGCTGCTTAAACAACCCTCTGATACTCGAATCACGCCATGTAGTTATTATTACTACTTTATACAAAAAATACCATTTCCGCCATAGATTGCAACTCTTCCTGTTCTTTCTTTACGTTATCTATAATTCGAGCGCCAAAAGCCCCTATTTCATTCTACTCGCAGGCGATTTGCACAAAGCAGAAAGAACTCATACGCCTTGGAACCAGTGCATGAGTCTTTCTGCTTTGTGCAAATCGCCGTCCCATTGTGAAAAACTGCCCTTTTGCCAATCAATCCATCTATTGCTTTACTTTAATATATTTATAAAAGGCATATTCAATGTCATAGTAAGTACGCTCTTCTGATTCCGCCGCGACCTTCCATTCTTTTCTCTCATCCAGATTCGGAAAATAAGTATCCGCATGATAGGCATAATCAATCTTAGTCACATGGGCGGTATCACAATAATCAATCATCTGGCGGTATATGCTCTCTCCGCCGATTACATAAACGTCTTCCGATTTATATCCTTTTACTGCTTCCAGTGCTTCTTCTATGCTGTGAACCACGATTGCATCATTTATCTGTATATCTTTTGAAGTTATCACGACATTCAGCCGGTTCTTTAAAGGCTTGCCGCCCTGAAAGGTCTCCATGGTCTTTCTTCCCATAATAACAGCTTTTCCGGTGGTTTCATCCCGAAAAAAGCGCATATCCTCAGGGATACTGATTAGCATATTATTCTGGTAACCTATAGCCCAGTTTTTATCTACTGCAACAATTAAATTCATTGTAACCCCTTTCTTGAATATCAAATCTTCGATTTGATATTCCTGAATCCGTAGTTGAAAAACTGACTTTTGTTTTTCAACCTGACCTCCATATTGCCGGCGCCGGCATAATTCATAATTCTATATTGCCACGGGTATATCCGTAATCTGCGGTCCGGTTATATAATCTTCTAATTCAAAGTCTTTTGGTGTAAACTCATAAAAATTTCTGATTTCTTTATTGATAATAAATTTCGGTGCCTCGTGTACAGGCCTGTTTATCAACTCTTCCACCAGCGGGATATGCCTGTCATAGATATGGGCATCAGCAATTACGTGAATCAGCTCGCCCGGAAGCATATCCGTTACCTGTGCCAGCATATGTATGAGTGCCGCATACTGGCAGACATTCCAGTTGTTTGCTACCAGTACATCCTGGGAACGCTGATTTAGAATTGCATTTAGTTTAAGCTTTCCGCTGTTCTGAGCTTTTGTAACATTAAAAGTAACACTATAGGCGCATGGGTAGAGATTCATCTCATGAAGGTCCTGGTGTACATAGAGGTTTGTTATCATCCTCCTGCTGAAAGGATTTGTTTTCAGATCATATAGCAGGCGGTCCACCTGATCCATCATACCTTCCTTGTATTGATGCTTCACACCCAGCTGATATCCATAGGCTTTTCCGATAGACCCGTTTTCATCCGCCCAACTATCCCAGATATGGCTGTTCAGTTCGTGTATATTGCTGGACTTTTTCTGCCATATCCATAAAAGTTCATCTATACAGCTTTTTATCGCTGTTCTTCTAAGTGTAACGGCCGGAAATTCCTCTGACAAGTCATAACGGTTAACAATACCGAATTTCTTGATGGTATAAGCCTCTTCACCGTCTTCCCATCTGGCACGAACCGTTTCGCCTCTGGTACTGACTCCGTCCCGTAGAATCTCCTTACACGTATTGATAAAGATTTTATCTGCCTGGCTCATTCTTACCTCAATTCTGCCGCTCTTTGCGGCATAAAATTCATCAAAACACAAGAGAAGCAGCAGAGAAAATATAAAAATCCGGTATCAATAATTATTAACCCTTTTCTAATAATTATCAATACCGGGTTTTACTGCTATTCTTTTATCTTACTGCAATATCTTCTGTGAATCTTTTGATATTGGATGCATTAACATACTTACTTACTTTTCCTTCGTCCAGTATTACCAGAGTAGGTGCCTGCATAATTCCGTATTTCCTGGCAAGGTCGGCATTTTCTTCTGCATCTACTACCTTTACGGGGTAATCCTTCAAATATTCCTTCGCAATCTTACAGTTGGGGCAAGTCTTGGTGGTAAAGAGCAAAGCTTTCTTTTCCAGAGAAACCGCTACTTCTTCCTCGGAGACTCTGCCGCTGTTAATCACAGCTCGAAAACCTGTTATCTTTCTTGCCTTACTCATCTCATAAACTTTACGGTTCTTATATTCCTGGGATTTCCCTTCATTCCAGTTCTGGACAGGTCTGTAATAACCTGTGATACGGGAGTAAACTTCCGCATTCTGTCCGCAGTGAGGACAGGTGTACTGCTCTCCGCTTAAATATCCATGGTCCTTGCAGATAGAATAGGTAGGAGAGAGGGTATAATAGGGAAGCTTATAATTCTCTGCTATCGTCTTTACCAGCTTCGCCGCAGCCTGCCAGTCAGGAAGTTTCTCCCCTAAGAATGCATGGAATACTGTACCGGAAGTATAAAGTGTCTGAAGCTCATCCTGAATATCCAAGGCTTCAAAGACATCTTCCGTAAATCCGACGGGAAGATGGGAGCTGTTGGTATAATAGGGGGTATCTCCTTCTTTTCCTGCTGTCTTAATATCAGAATAATGTTTTTTATCATGCTTTGCCAGACGGTAGCTGGTGGATTCTGCAGGAGTTGCCTCCAAATTAAAGAGACTTCCATACTGCTCCTGATAATCCGACAAACGCTCTCTCATATGGTTTAATACTTTTATACTAAATTCCTGGGTCTCTCTGTCAATCATATCTTTTCCCAGCCATTTTGCATTCAGTCCGACTTCATTCATTCCAACCAATCCGATGGTGGAGAAATGGTTGTCAAAGGTTCCAAGATATCTCTTGGTATAAGGATACAGGCCTTCATTTAACAGCTTTGTGATTACCTGACGTTTTACGTGGAGAGAACGTGCGGATATATCCATCATTCTGTCAAGGCGTACAAAGAAATCTTCTTCGGAATCTGCCAGGTAGGCAATACGAGGCATATTAATAGTAACAACACCGATAGATCCGGTGCTTTCACCGGAGCCAAAGAAACCACCGGTCTTCTTTCTAAGTTCTCTAAGATCAAGACGGAGTCTGCAGCACATGGAACGTACATCACTGGGTTCCATATCACTGTTAATGTAGTTTGAGAAGTAAGGAGTTCCGTATTTCGCTGTCATCTCAAACAAGAGGCGGTTATTCTCCGTATCACTCCAGTCAAAATCTCTGGTAATGGAATAGGTAGGAATCGGATACTGGAAGCCTCTTCCGTTGGCATCACCTTCAATCATAATCTCAATGAAAGCTTTGTTCACCATATCCATCTCTTCCTTGCAGTCTTTATAATAAAAGTCTGTCTCTTTTCCGCCTACGATGCAGGGAAGTTCCGCTAAATCAGCAGGTACGGTCCAATCCAGAGTGATATTGGAAAAAGGTGCCTGAGTGCCCCAGCGGCTGGGAGTATTTACACCATAAATAAAGGATTGGATACATTGCTTCACTTCTTTATAAGAAAGGCTGTCTATTTTAACAAAAGGTGCAAGGTAGGTATCAAAGGAAGAAAAAGCCTGAGCACCTGCCCATTCATTCTGCATAATTCCAAGAAAATTCACCATCTGGTTACAGAGGGTGGAAAGATGGCTTGCAGGAGAGGACGTAATCTTCCCGGGGATTCCGCCTAAGCCTTCTTTTATAAGCTGTTTTAAGGACCATCCTGCACAGTAGCCTGTCAGCATGGACAAATCATGAAGATGAATATCCGCATTTCTATGAGCTGCTGCAACCTCTTCATCATAAATTTCAGACAGCCAGTAATTTGCTGTAACAGACCCGGAATTGTGAAGTATCAGACCTCCCACGGAATAAGTCACGGTGGAATTCTCTTTTACTCTCCAGTCTTCTTCTTTTACATAGCTGTTCACTATTTCTTTATAATCCAGGATAGTGGATTTCATATTACGGATTTTTTCACGGTTCTTACGGTATAAAATATATGCCTTTGCCACATCAGTATAGCCTGTCTGCTCTAATACATGCTCCACGCTGTCCTGAACATCCTCAACCGTTATTTTCTCGTCTTGTACCTTCTGCTGAAAATCCGCTGTCACTCTTAAGGTCAGCAGATTTATAATATCCCCCGTATAAAACTTTTCAGTTGCTTTAAACGCCTTTTCAATTGCAGCAGAAATCTTTGAAAGATTAAAGTCTGCTATTTCACCATCTCGTTTTACTACCTGAATCATAATCAGCTCCCATCTGCGTGCTTTAACACGCTTACAATTCAGGGAATGTGAAAGAAAAAACTTTCACCCGAAAGATTTCTCTTTCTCCCCCTCTATTGATCAATACAATTGTTTCAAAACAGCCTCCTTTATAGACTACAACGTGATACTATTAAACAGCTTTTAGCCCCTTTGCCTCCTGCTGTCAATACAGTATCACGTAGTCTGATTCATATAAGCTGATTTTTGAATTGTTATGTACCTCTGGTCATCGGTTCCCACCCTGTCAAATCTCTGTTCATGGGTCCCGGCCGCTTCCGCCTGGAATACTGCATCCTGTGTGAACCAGGAATACCCAGGCTTCTACCGGCCTTATTACAAATGAAATAACTCATACTGACCGTTAGTTAAATGATAGCAAATTAATCCTTTCTAGTCAATAAAAAAATACTATATATATTATTTAATTATAATACCTAAACTATATATAGTATTTTTGTATAGTACCTTTTACCTATATATTTCGACGATATCAGACACTTTTTTATGAAATTTTTAATTTTTTAATATTTTCTGTAATTGCTTTCGTTACTCTAATTTCTTATAATATTTTAGTAATTTAAACAATTAAATCATTAATTTTCCATGTACTTCTTTGGGCACATATGCCTTTATAAATATGCCGTCCTCTCTGTAATCCTCACAAAGAAGCTGTCCATATTTGCGAATTATCTGGATTTTCCCCGCATCCTGATAGGAGAATACTTTTTCAATCAACACCTTACGTTCTCTAAGAAGTTCTTCTAAGATAATCAAGAGTTCTTCCAATCCCTTATTTGCTTTCGCGGAGATCTTTAAGGTTCTCTCCGCTTTAAAATCTTTGATAATGATATCCGTAGGAAGCAAATCCTGCTTGTTAAACAGCGTTATAATCGGCTTTTCCTTTATTCCCAGGCTCTTTAAGGTTTCATATACCACATGCATATGCTTATAGGCGGAAGGGTTGGAACTGTCCACCACATGCAGTATTATATCTGCATATTTCGCTTCCTCCAGGGTACTGCGAAATGCATCTATCAGATGATGGGGAAGCTTCCTTATAAACCCTACCGTGTCCGTTAAGAGCACCTGCTCGCCGCCGGGTAATACTACATTTCTCGTTGTAGGGTCTAAAGTGGCAAAGAGCTTATCTTCCTCTAATACCCCCGCACCGGTCAAATGGTTTAACAGAGTGGATTTCCCGGCATTGGTATAACCTACAATGGCCACTACCGGAATAGAATTTTTATTGCGCAATTCCCTGGTAGTCTCTCTTACCTGTTTTACATCCGCCAGCTCTCTGTTCAATTGAGATATCCTGTCCCTGATTAAACGTCTGTCCACCTCCAGCTTTTTCTCACCGGGGCCTCTGGTTCCAATGCCGCCTCCCAGACGGGAAAGGGAGTTTCTCATACCTACCAGACGGGTGGAACGGTACTTTAACTGTGCCAGCTCTACCTGAATCTTACCTTCTTTTGTTACGGCGTGCTGAGCAAAGATGTCCAGTATCAGCATAGTCCGGTCCATTACCTTCATCTTGAGAGCATCCTCCAGATTCTTAAGCTGTGCCGGTGAAAGTTCGTCATCACATACTATTCCGGTAGCTTCAAGGCTCTCTGCCAGTTCCCTCACTTCCTCAATCTTACCTTTACCTATATAAGTACCGGGATGGACGCTCTCTCTGTTTTGTATCACCATGTCAAGAGTAGCGGCACCTGCCGTCTTAGCAAGCTCCTTTAACTCCTCTAAGGAGTCCTGGGTATCGTCTCCCGGGCCGGTCTCTACTCCGACTAATATCAGTCGTTCTTCCTGCTCTTTTATCTCGTATAATTCACCCATGCTTTTAATGAAATCTCCTTTATTGATCTGCTTTGGGAATGGTAACTGCATCGGCAAGTCTGCTGGTCAGGAATACTTCTTCCTTCTTCGCTTCTTCATCCTCCGGGTATTCTTTCCGGTATTCCTTAATGAGTTTGCAGGCTTCTTCAAACCGGTCAAGATGTTCATAAACGATTACCTGACTGCGCTTTAACATCTGATTTACATCTACATCGTTTATTTTAATACCGTCCTCAATAAGTCCCAGTGCTTCTTCATAATTTTTAAGCTTAATCAGGCACTGCGCTGCGCGGTTATAAGCTTCCGCATTATCTCTTCCCGCTTCATCTTCTATATACTTACTGTAATTTCCCGCTGCATTTTTATAGTCCTTATTCTGCTCATCAATTAACCCAAGATAGTAGTAACTCTCCGCGAATCCGTTACCAAAGGCTTCTCCGAACATCTGCCTGGCAGTATCGTAATCTCCTTTATAATACATGACCTTTGCCATATTAAATTTATCTTTTTCAGTGGTACCGTTAATGGCTTCTGCCTTGGCAAGCACCTCTTTTGCCCCTGCTTCATCTTTTTGTGCTAGCAGCAGAAAATATTTTCCAAAGTAAAGGTCATAATTACGCGGTTCCAGCTTAAGGGCTTTGTCATAATCTGCAATACTCTTCTTATCTTCCCCCATCTTGCTGTAGATATCCCCTCTGGTCTTATAAGCTTTGGCATTGTTTTTGTCATCTTTTATCAGCTCGGTATAGGTAGCTGCTGCCGCTTTATACAATCCCGACTTTGCCTGCGCCATACCTTTATAAGATAAAATATCCGAATTAATATCATCTGATTCATTTATCGCAAGAGCCTTATCAAATTTCTCAATTGCTGTTTTATAATCATGGGCTTTGTAATATGCAATACCTTCGCCCCTATAAGCCTGTTTATTATTTTTTCTTACAATAGCATTGTCTTTATCCAGTATACTGCGTTCAAAATAAACCACCGCATCATCATATTTCTTTTGCTGTATCAGATTCATGGCATAGCCAATGTAGTATTCCGCCCTGTCTTTCTTTCCTTCCACTGCTTTTTTGAGACTTTCATCTGCCTTTTCGTAATTGCCGCTG
Organism: Bacillota bacterium; assembly: GCA_023450835.1. Lineage (GTDB taxonomy): Bacteria > Bacillota > Clostridia > Lachnospirales > Lachnospiraceae > Anaerocolumna. Next base: position 8,105 of record JAEXGM010000031.1, read on the forward strand.
TGAAAATAGGCCATTCCTTCTTTATAATAGTCTCCTGCTGACTTTGTGCTGCATCCGGTAACAAACAATGCTGCCGTAAGAATCAGCATGCCATATTTGATTCTTTTGAAATTCGTGGAAATAGTATTATAGCCCATTTTATGGTTCTTTTTTTGCTTCCTCATTCGATACATCGAATATCCTCTTTTCTGAATAATTCTTTTCTATACAAATTATCTAAAAAGTACCACCATTTGTCAAGTAAATAAGACCCTAAATCCATGAAAAAGGGTCCGGCAGGTTCAATCCAAACCTGCCGGACCTTATAATATAATTATATAGTATCAGTCAATCTTAGTCAAAATATACTGTCTTTCCTGTTCTTCCAGCTTCATAGATAGCTTCCAGTACCTGTGTTACAACTAATGCCTGCTCCGGTTTTACTACCAGCTCTTCACCCTTTGTAATGGCATTGTAGAAAGTCCTCTGCTCAACATCAGAATCCTTTTCGGATTTGCCGTCATAAAAAGCAACTCCGCCGGAACCCAAATCAGGCTTCTCCACACACTGCTTGTTGTACTGAACTCTATTAATTCTTAAACCATCTTTCATATCCGCACCGGCTTTTGTTCCGCAAAGGCTTACCTTAGCTTCATCCACATCCAAAGTGTTTAATGCCCAGGAAGCTTCCAGATGGATAGTAGCGCCATTCTTCATCTTAATGAAACCAAAGGCGGAATCCTCAACGGTGAAGACAGAAGAATCCCAATCTCCCCAGGCATTGCCCTGTTCTTTCTGATCAGCTAACTTACGGTATACGGAACCGCTTACGGATTCCACTTCATAGTTATTCATCATCCACAGTGTCAAATCCAGAGCATGGGTTCCGATATCAATTAAAGGTCCTCCGCCCTGTTCTTCTTCGTTTAAGAAAACGCCCCAGGTAGGAACTGCTCTTCTTCTGACTGCATGTGCTCTTGCATAATAGATTTCACCTAAATCATCATTATCGCAGGCTCTCTTTAAGTAAGTGGAATCTGCACGGTATCTGTTCTGGTATCCGATGGTAAGAATCTTGCCGGTTCTCTTTGCAGTCTCTACCATTTTCTTTGCATCGTCATAGGTCTTTGCCATGGGTTTCTCACACATTACATGCTTATCAGCTTCCAAGGCATCAATAGATATAAAGGCATGTGACTTATTAGGAGTTAATACATAAACTGCTGTAATATCTTTCTCTGCAAGAAGTTCCTTATAATCAGTAAATACCTTGGAGCTCTCTGTGCCGTATTCTTTTTTTGCTTTTTCTGCTTTTTCTTCCACTAAATCGCAGAAAGCAACAATTTCAAAATTACCGTTTCTTTTAATTGCAGGCAGGTGCTTTCCGTTTGCGATTCCGCCGCAGCCAATAATACCAATCTTTACTTTTTCCATCGCTAATTTCCGATTCCTTTCAAGTATATGTGAATTAAACTATTGATAGTTTTATCTATTCGAAGTCGATTACCTGTTGCTTCTCAGCTGATTCAAAAACAGTTTCCATCAGTCTCATAACTCTGGCTACCTCAGGAAGTTTTACTATAATCTCTTCCTCGCCTTTGATAGCCTTCATTACATTGCGGTAGAAATCCCTGATATCGCTCTTTACAACGGGAAGCTCTGCCTTTGCAATGGTATCCTCTCTTCTGGGTGCCATAGTCTTTGTAAGACCTGCTGCTGTAATTACCGGAACGACATCTTTCTCGTTCTGTCCCTTTGCACTGACAATCTCACCCTTCAGATTCCAATCCTCAATAATGGCTGTTCCGTTAGCTCCAAGCATATACCATCTTGGCAGGTTTACAAAATTACTGGTTCCTACTTCTACAATAACTTCTGTTCCGTTCTCAAAGAGCAGGCTTGTCGTAAAACCGTCATCAACCAACTGATTGGTGATATGTGTCATTGTTGAATAGACTTTCTTTAATTTGATTCCTTCCATCATCAAAAGAATCTGATCCAGTAAATGAACACCCCAGTCAAGAACCATACCGCCGCCGTGCTCTTTCTCCTGTCTCCAGTCTCCCGGTATTCCTCTGGAGCCGTGAACCCTGGATTCAATTCTGAATACATCGCCTAACAGATTCTCTTTATAGATCTTTTTCATCGTTAGAAAATCTTCATCCCAGCGTCTGTTCTGGTGAACGGTAAAGAGTTTGCCGGTCTCCCTGGAAGCATCTATCATTTCCTGTAAATCTGCAGAACTTAAAGTTACAGGTTTCTCACTTACAACATGTTTGCCTGCCTTCATGGCTGCAATGGCAAGAGGTTTGTGAAGGTCATTGGGTGTGGCAATAAGACAAAAATCCACTGATTCATCTGCTAAAAGTTCCTCGAAGCTGTCATAAACGTGAACTTTCTTTTCCCTTGCATACTCCTGTCTCTCTTCTTTGATATCATAAATTCCAGCCAAAGTAAGACCGTCAATGGATTCGATTAGCTGTCTGTGCCAGTCTCCCATTCCGCCAAGGCCTACGATGGCAATCTTCATTTCCTGCTGTGACATACTATACTGTTCCTCCATGCTGCCGGCACACTGCTAATTGGGTGTCAGCATAAATTTGTACAGAAAAATACTTTTATTTTTTCTGCAATTTTATTTTTGTAAAACTAAAATGCCTTAAGCCCAGAACATCTCTCCGCGCTCTTCATAGATCAATACATTCTGCAGGAACTTAATTGCTTTGTTCAAGCCTTCTGTTCCGGTCATAAGGCTGTCTTCATGCTCAATGCTGATTGCATAATCATAGCCTGCCAGTCTTAATTCAGAAATCATTGCCTTCCAGTATTCCTCTCCATGACCATAGCCTACGGAACGGAATATCCAGGAACGGTTGATCTCATCTCCATAGTGGGTGGTATCCAGAACACCATTTACGCTGCAGTTAGGTCCGTCAATCTTTGTATCCTTTGCATGGAAATGGAAAATAGCTCCCTGTTTGCCAAGTTCTCTGATACTGGCGCAGGGATCCATTCCCTGCCAGATCAAATGGCTGGGGTCAAAGTTAGCACCGATCTCAGGGCCGGCTGCTTCTCTTAAACGAAGAAGTGTCTTGGTGTTATATACACAGAATCCGGGATGAAGCTCTAAAGCAATCTTAATTCCGTGTTCTCTGGCAAAAGCTGCTTTTTCCTTCCAGTAGGGAATTAATACTTCATCCCACTGATATTCCAGAGCATGCAGATAATCCTCCGGCCAGGAGCAGGTCACCCAGTTGGGCGTCTTATCCAAAGGACTTCCGCCAGGACAGCCGGAGAAAGTATTCACTACGGGAATTCCTAATTTTTCTGCCAGAAGAATAGCATTGGTAAGGTCCTTGTCAAAACTGTCCGCAATTTCCTTTACCGGATGTACCATGTTGCCGTGGGCACTAAGAGCACTGATCTGTAACTCATATTTTGCTATCGTATCTTTGAATTCCTGTAACTTCGTTTCGTCATTCAAAAGAATCTCCGGGTCGCAATGTGCCTTGCCGGGATGACCGCCGCATCCGATTTCAATCATCTGAACTCCTTTACTATGCAGGAATTCACAGGCTTTTTCTAAGGGTAAAGCTCCTAGTACCACTGAAAATACTCCTAATTTCATATTTGGCTCCTATCTGCGTGCTTTAGCACGCATTATAATCAGAGGGAGTGAAAGCTTCTTTTTCACTCTTACCTCCTTTTTTACTCACTTCCATGTATTATTTTTAATGCAATTTTCTGCCTACTACTTGTATCTTATACCATCATACAATTTATCCTCCGAAAATGATATAGATGTATTGCTGAATACTCATATTATTTTGCTATTTCAAGTTCTGGAAGGCGGAAACCCATAGTATTTCCGAAATAACCTTCCGAAATTATTATAATCAGAAAATCCAACCATAACCGCTATCTCTGAAATACTGTTATCCTTTCCCTTTATCAGCTCATATGCTTTCTTTAACCTGACCTCATTAATATAATTAATAGGGCTCTTTCCCATACTCTCTTTAAACAAATGGCAGAAACGGTACTCGCTGAGATGGATTAAATCCGCCAGTTCCTTATTCGTTAATGGCTCGCTGTAGTTTTCCTGAATATACTGTACAACGGTATTCAGCCGTCCAAGATTGTGAAGGCGCAGTGTATTTTCTCTCGGCGAAAGACTTTCCGTTACATAATT
>JAEXGM010000086.1 GCA_023450835.1 Bacillota bacterium
TGGCGGCACAGCTTTACGGAGAATTCAAGGAGTTCTTTCCTCATAACTCCGTTGAGTACTTTGTAAGTTATTATGATTATTATCAACCGGAGGCATATGTTCCCTCCTCGGATACTTATATAGAAAAAGATTCGGCCATTAACGACGAGATTGATAAACTGCGGCACTCCGCAACGGCAGCACTCTCCGAGAGAAGAGATGTTATTATTGTAGCCAGCGTTTCCTGTATCTATGGATTGGGTGACCCCATCGACTATCAGGAAATGGTCATTTCTCTGCGCCCCGGCATGACAAGAGAACGGGATGATGTATTAAGAAAGCTGGTGGACCTGCAATATACAAGAAACAATATGGACTTTAAGCGCGGCTGCTTTCGTGTAAACGGAGATGTGGTAGAGATATTCCCCGTGACTTCCGATGACAGGGCAATACGCGTGGAATTCTTCGGAGATGAGATAGACCGAATTTCTGAAATCGATGTGCTTACCGGAGAGATTAAATGTACTTTAGAGCATATTGCAATCTTTCCGGCTTCCCACTATGTGGTGTCCCAGGAAAAATTAGAAGATGCTATCAAGACCATACAGGAAGAGCTTGAAGAGAGAGTACGTTATTTTAAGAGTGAGGACAAGCTGCTGGAAGCGCAGAGAATCTCAGAAAGAACGAATTTTGATATAGAAATGTTAAGGGAAACCGGGTTTTGTTCCGGCATCGAGAATTACTCCAGACATTTGTCAGGAAATGCTCCCGGCAGTACCCCTTATACATTAATAGACTATTTCCCGGATGATTTCTTAATCATTGTGGATGAATCCCATATTACGATACCTCAGGTAAGAGGCATGTATGCAGGTGACCAGGCAAGAAAAAGCACCCTGGTGGATTATGGTTTCCGTTTACCCTCAGCAAAAGATAACAGGCCCCTGAACTTTGGGGAATTTGAGAGTAAGATAAATCAGATGCTTTTTGTTTCGGCGACACCTTCCGTTTATGAACAGACCCATGAGCTGATGCGTACGGAACAGATTATTAGACCGACCGGACTTTTAGATCCGGAAGTATTTGTGAAGCCGGTTAACGGGCAGATTGATGACCTGGTGAGTGAGATAAAGAAGGAAGTTGCGAGTAAGAATAAGATATTGGTAACCACTTTGACAAAGAGAATGGCAGAGGACCTGACTGACTACATGCGAGAAGTGGGTATCAGGGTAAAATATCTCCATTCCGATATTGATACGCTGGAACGATCTGAAATAATCAGGGACATGCGTTTGGACGTCTTTGATGTTCTGGTTGGAATCAACCTGTTAAGAGAGGGACTTGACATACCGGAGATTACACTGGTTGCTATATTGGATGCCGATAAAGAAGGGTTCCTGCGTTCAGAGACTTCTTTGATTCAGACAATCGGACGTGCGGCCCGTAACTCAGAGGGTCGGGTAATCATGTATGCGGATAATATAACGGAGTCCATGAACAAGGCCATATCCGAGACCAACAGAAGAAGGGCCATCCAACAGCAGTATAATGAAGAACATGGAATTACTCCCACCACCATTCAGAAAAAGGTAAGGGAATTAATCAGTATCTCCAAGAAGGCGAGCAAGGATTTCTATAAGATGGATAAAGATCCGGAATCCATGACACGAAAAGAATTGGAAGCTATTATAAAGAAAGTCAGCAAAGACATGCAGACAGCCGCTGCTGAACTGAACTTTGAATTGGCAGCCCAGTTAAGAGATCATTTACTGGAATTGAAGAAACAGCTTAACGAGATGGAGAAAGACTAGAAGTGGACTTTGGGATAGATTTTGAATATGTGGTGGGTAGACAGCGATTGACTTCATTATTCTAATTGATTCTTATGAGAATAAGATAAAGTCAATTTGGATTTGGGATAATTTGGAGTATTATAAATTGGGATATTCACTGGTATAATTAAAAATCGTAGGCCTGGTATATCTAAGAACCATATAGTAAAGAACCAATGGTTATTTGAAGGCTCAGCCTTAATTATAGGATTAGAGAAAAGTCTGTATTAAATATAAACATAATGCTAAGATGATTTAATGAATCTGGTGTAATAAATTTAGCGTAATGAATCTAGTGTAATGAATTTGGTGTAATGAATTTAATTTAATAAATTTAGCTCAAATAAAGTTAGGTTAAAGCTCAGGATTTATAAAGATAAGTCAATTTCAAGAAAAGGTAAGGATAAGGAAGAGAGGCAACAATGGCTGATAAGAAGCACTATATCAAAATCAGAGGAGCGAAGGAACATAATTTAAAAAACATCAGTATCAATATTCCGAGAGATGAGTTCGTTGTATTAACGGGGCTTAGCGGTTCCGGCAAGTCCTCTCTGGCTTTTGATACCATATATGCAGAGGGACAGAGGAGATACATGGAATCTCTTTCCTCCTATGCGAGACAGTTCCTGGGACAGATGGAAAAACCCAATGTAGAGAGCATTGAAGGTCTTTCTCCTGCTATTTCCATAGATCAGAAATCCACCAATCGTAATCCACGTTCTACAGTGGGAACAGTAACGGAGATTTATGATTATTTCCGTTTGCTTTACGCCAGAGTGGGAATTCCCCACTGCCCGAAGTGCGGTAAGGAAATTAAGAAGCAGACAGTGGACCAGATGGTTGATGAAATCATGCGCTTAAAGGAAGGCAGCAGAATTCAGCTCCTAGCTCCCGTTGTAAGGGGAAGAAAAGGGGAGCATGTAAAGCTTCTGGAACAGGCGAAAAAGAGCGGCTATATCCGTGTAATGGTAGACGGAAACCTCTATGAGCTGACAGAAGATATTAAATTAGATAAGAATATTAAACATAACATAGAAATTATAATAGACCGTCTGATTGTAAAATCCGGAATTGAAAAGAGACTATCTGACTCCATAGAGAGTGTATTGAAACTGTCAGAAGGGCTTTTAATAGTAGATGTAGGCGGAGAAAAAACTTTAAGCTTCAGTCAGAACTTTGCCTGCCCTGATTGTAATATCAGTATTGAAGAGATTGAGCCCAGAAGTTTCTCCTTTAACAATCCCTTTGGCGCCTGCCCGGAATGCCACGGCCTTGGAAACAAGATGGAATTCGCAGAAGAACTTCTTATACCCGATGGCTCTTTAAGCCTTGCAGAAGGTGCCATTGCAGTACTTGGCTGGCAATCCGCAACGGATAAGTCAAGTTATACAAGATGTACTCTGGAAGCCCTTGCGAAGGAATATAAATTCAGCCTTGAGACTCCTTATAATGAACTGCCGGATAATATCAGACATATGATAATGCATGGAACCGGCGGAAGAGTAGTAAAGGTGAAGTATAAGGGACAAAGAGGCGAAGGGGTGTATGATGTTGCCTTTGAAGGCTTAATCAGAAACGTAGAAAGACGCTATAGAGAGACAGGCTCTGAGAGTACAAGGCAGGAATACGAAACCTTTATGAAGACCACGCCCTGCAAGGAATGCGGCGGCAGAAGGCTGAAGAGAGGCTCTCTTGCAGTGACTGTAGGCGATAAGAATATTTCAGAAGTAACAGATTATTCAATCAGAGACTTAAGCGCCTTTATGAATAACCTGGATTTAACTCCTACTCAGCTTAAGATCGGTGAACTTGTCTTGAAAGAAATCAGAGCAAGAGTAGGATTCTTAATGGATGTAGGACTTGATTACCTGTCCTTGTCAAGAGCTACGGGAAGTTTATCCGGCGGAGAAGCCCAAAGAATCCGCCTTGCCACTCAGATTGGTTCCGGACTTGTAGGAGTTGCCTACATTTTGGATGAACCCAGTATTGGCCTTCACCAGAGAGATAACGATAAGTTATTAAAGACACTGAAGAATCTGAAAGACCTGGGAAATACACTGATTGTAGTAGAGCATGATGAAGATACGATGTTTGCCGCCGACTATATTATCGATATCGGGCCGGGTGCCGGAGAACACGGCGGTGAAGTTATTGCCGAAGGTACTGCCGAAGAGATTATGAGGGTAGAAGAATCCATAACAGGAGCATATCTGAGCGGCAGAATTAAGATACCCGTACCGGATGAAAGAAGGCAGCCCACAGGATATCTTACCATAAAAGGGGCCAGTGAGAATAATCTTAAGAATGTTACAGTAGACATTCCTTTGGGTGTTATGACTTGTGTAACCGGTGTATCCGGTTCCGGCAAGAGCTCTCTGGTAACGGAAATCCTTCATAAGCGTTTGTCCAGAGATTTGAACAGAGCACGCTGCATCCCTGGTAAACACCAGGAAATGATAGGAATAGACAAATTAGACAAAGTAATTAACATAGACCAGTCCCCTATTGGAAGGACCCCAAGATCCAATCCGGCTACTTATACAGGAGTATTTGACCAGATAAGAGATTTATTCTCCGCTACGGCAGATGCGAAGATGAAGGGATATAGCAAGGGAAGATTCAGTTTCAATGTTAAGGGCGGACGCTGTGAAGCCTGCTCGGGAGACGGTATCATTAAGATAGAGATGAACTTCCTGCCTGACGTATATGTGCCCTGTGAAGTCTGCGGCGGTAAGCGGTATAACCGTGAAACCCTTGAAGTACGTTATAAGGGTAAGAACATTTATGATGTCCTTGATATGACAGTAGAAGAAGCCATGAAATTCTTTGAGAATATGCCCTCTATCCGCAGAAAGATAGAAACCCTGTATGATGTAGGTTTATCCTATATCCGCCTTGGACAACCCTCCACCACCTTATCCGGAGGAGAGGCGCAGAGAATCAAGCTGGCGGCAGAGCTTAGCAAACGAAGCACCGGAAAGACAATCTATATCCTGGATGAGCCGACTACCGGACTTCATTTCGCTGACGTTCATAAATTAATAGAGATACTGAGAAGGCTATCTGAGGGCGGAAATTCCGTTGTGGTAATTGAGCATAACCTGGATGTAATAAAGACAGCAGATTATATTATTGATATGGGTCCGGAAGGCGGAGACAAGGGCGGTACTGTTATTGCCAAAGGAACGCCGGAAGAGATTGCGGAGAATCCGGCCTCTTATACCGGATATTATATTAAGAAAATGCTTGAAGACCATAAAGAAGCAGCGGTGTAAAGTGACTTTAAGCTATTAAAAGTGTAAGTTCTTAGCCCGTAGGTTTTTAAAGTACAAATTCTTAGAGCATAAGTAATACTATCAAAAATAAAAATATTGCAGTACTGTATTCAAAATGCGGTACTGCAATATTGGTTTATACGATAAAATGAAGATGCGCTAATGAAGAAAGGGGATTAATTTGGAAGCTAATTTTTATGCCATGTTATCCAGAATGAAATACATTGAACGTTGGGCCCTGATGCGTAATTCCAGGCCCGAGAATGTTTCGGAACACACTCTTGAAGTAAGTATCCTCTCCCATGCCCTGTCCGTAATTGGGAACAAGCGCCTTGGGAAAAACCTGAACGGGGAGAGAGCAGCCTTAATAGCACTTTTTCATGACTCCACCGAGATTATAACCGGAGATATGCCGACACCAATTAAATACCATAATGGAAACATACAAGGAGCATTCAAAGAAATAGAGGAAGAGGCGGCTAACAGACTTCTTCATATGCTGCCCGAGGACTTTTGGGAGGAATATGAACCACTCTACTTTCAAAAAGAAGAAGATACATATCTTTGGAAGTTAGTGAAAGCTGCCGACAAGCTCTCCGCCCTGATTAAATGTATCCAGGAAGAAAAAGCAGGTAACACAGAATTCGCAAATGCTAAAGAGAGTATTGTAAAATCCATAGAGGAGCTTGATTTAGAGGAAGCAAAGATTTTTATGGTTGATTTCCTGCCTTCTTATTATAGAAATCTGGATGAATTAACACAACCTTGAGGCGCATTTGGAGACATTTGTAATGAGATTATGGGATTGTCAGTTATACAAAAGTCTGTTATAATTATAAAATATTTTGGGCTGGCATGTAAGTTGGAAGCAAAGCCTGTTATTTTGTCACTGTTGAGAAGATAAATTGAGAAACAATAATAGGAGGAATAACCAGTGGATAAGGAAATGGTAATTGTCCTTGATTTTGGCGGACAGTATAATCAGCTCATTGCAAGAAGAGTAAGAGAATGTAATGTTTACTGTGAAGTACTGCCCTACAATACAAGTATTGAAAAAATTAAGGAAATAGCACCCAAAGGTATTATTTTTACAGGAGGTCCTGCCAGTGTATATGCGGAGGATGCGCCTCACTGTGAGAAGGAAATCTTTGATCTTGGGATACCGGTACTTGGCATCTGCTACGGCTGCCAGTTAATGACACATTTACTTGGCGGTAAGGTAACCAGTGCAACGGTAAGAGAATATGGAAAGACAGAAGTAACCGTCAATGCAAAATCCCTGCTATTTAAAGGAGTTACCGAAACCTCAGTCTGCTGGATGAGCCATACCGATTATGTAGAAAAACTTCCGGAAGGCTTTGAAGTCACAGCAACTTCTGCTTCCTGTCCTGCAGCAGGTCTTGAAATGCCTGAGAAAAAACTCTATGGAGTACAGTTCCACCCGGAGGTAGTTCATACCCAGGAAGGTACCAAGATGCTCCATAATTTCCTCTATGAAGTATGTAACTGTTCAGGAGATTGGAAGATGGATTCCTTCACAGAGCAGTCCATAAAGAAGCTGAAAGAAAAAATCGGTGATAAAAAAGTACTCTGTGCCCTGTCCGGCGGTGTAGATTCCTCCGTAGCGGCCGTTATGATAAGCAAAGCCGTAGGCAGGCAATTAACCTGTATCTTTGTAGATCATGGCTTACTTCGTAAAAATGAAGGCGATGAAGTAGAAAAAATCTTTACAGAACAGTTTGATGTGAACTTCGTAAGAGTAAATGCCCAGCAGAGATTTTATGATAAATTAGCCGGAGTAGCCGAACCGGAAGCAAAGAGAAAAATCATTGGTGAAGAATTCATCCGTGTATTTGAAGAAGAAGCGAAGAAAATCGGAGTTGTTGATTTCCTGGTACAGGGAACCATCTATCCTGATGTAATCGAAAGCGGACTTGGCAAATCAGCCGTTATCAAGAGCCACCACAATGTAGGCGGCCTTCCTGACTATGTAGATTTTAAGGAAATCATCGAGCCGTTAAGAGACTTATTTAAAGACGAAGTACGTAGAGCCGGACTGGAACTTGGAATCCCTGAGAAACTTGTATTCAGACAACCTTTCCCCGGACCTGGTCTTGCTATCCGTATCATCGGAGATATAACAGAAGAAAAGGTTAAGATCGTTCAGGAAGCTGACGCCATCTACCGTGAAGAGATTGCCAATGCCGGTCTTGACAGAAGTGTCGGTCAGTATTT
>JAEXGM010000139.1 GCA_023450835.1 Bacillota bacterium
CATTGATAAGATTAACCGTAGTATTATATATAATATGCAGTTCATCATCATTGAGAGTATTAACTTTTCTTTTGGGATTCACTTTAGACTGCCATAAAATATAATTCATTAATGAAGTACGTATATCCGTCGCTCCTTTTGCAAGTACCATTGCTTCAAGTATCGAGGTCTTTCCATTGGATGCAAGCCAACTTTTATAGTTTTCAAATGTAAAATCATATTTGTCGCCCGCATCAAGAGGAAATTTATTTCTGAATGGATATGCCATAACCTGCGGTTCTACGGGCCGAAGGTCCAAACGATTAGACCAGCCGCTTAAATTTATGCGAAGAACTGAAGCGTCATCAAACACTAATCTCAATGATACCCCACCGGAGATAAGACTATTGGTATGCTCATTATTACAATCATCACCGTTTGTATAATAGCGCAGTGCCCCATCAGAATATCCAAATTCACAGAGCCATCCATTATCAGTTACAATAAAATTCGAGTCAGCTTTCATGATTTTCTGACCCTTGAATTGAGAAGTCTTTTCTTCCGATATATTGAAAACATAATATTTACCTATGTCTAAATCCTCATAAGTAAAATCCCTTATCACTTTATTTTCAATATATGCTTTCATTTCCTTAGCAATAAAAAAACTATTTGGTATTGATGGCATCATAAATTTATACTCCTTTACCTCATATACTTATTATTGCAACTGATATCATAAACCCCAGATTACATTAACATTGTTTTACCATTTTATAATTCACCAGCGTAACACCATTTCGGACAACTTTATTCTCAATTTCAACTGTATAGCCCCGTTTTTCAAAAAAAGACCTGGCCGTAATTGAAGCATAGGTTTCATATCGAAAGATGCCCGATGCTTGGGCACTCTGCTCTAACTCATTTACCAATGCAGTCGCAATACCCCTGCCCTGAAAATCTTTATGAATATAAAGCCTGTCCAGATAACCTGTTTTATCCATATCTGCGAATCCCACAATTTTTCCGTCAATTTCTGCAAGTATAGTATTATATTCCAAAAAAGAATGACTCCATGCTTCTAAATTAATGTTTCCTGTCGCCCAAGCGTCAAGCTGTTCTTTTGTGTAATCCTTTGCATTTATTGTGTGCACTGTATCATAAAATAGCTTTGCCATATCGGCACAATCATTGGACTTATACTTTCGAAGTATCATAATTACCTCATTAATTTTCTATTTACTTTTTAACGCTTTCTATATTTTTTGCACTACCAAGTTACCTCATTTTGTATACTCTGAATAAAAGAGTTCATTTGCTTTTAGTGTAAATAAAGTTGGAGTCCATTGTATATTAGGAGGAAAATCCTTGGCAGTAATAGCAGCCAGCAAATAATTTTCTATTGATAATTTATCTTTTACTTTGACAAGGTGTAATCCATCGCGAGTTACTATTCTATCTTCAAACATTTTCCTTACATTAAAATATAATCTCACACCAGGAGTATAATTAGCATTCGGGTCGATACAAACACACCCCCTGTTACGCGAATTTACAACCAATTCTCCGCAGCCTTCAAGTACATCTAACATAATATAATCAGAATAGTCCTTTGGTTCTCTCATTGGTTTTAAACCAATTTCATTAACTAATCTACCAGCTTTCCTTAATGAATTGGAGGAAAATAATACACCATTTTGTTTGATTGAATCCCATGCCGACAATATTGTACTATGTACCATGTATTTTTCATCAGAATTACGGTATCCGGTCTCATAGGAAGTTTTATTAAAGAGTTCAATTAAACTTTCTGCATTCATACCCCCGCATACTTTTAATATTATGTTCCTTTGATAAGATGATTCGTAATTCAAAAAATCAAATAAGCGCAAATTATTTTTGTCAATATCAGGAGAAAATCTAATAACATGTAATTTTGAATCAGGATAAACATTGGTGAAATAATCTATATCTGAATCATATATAAAGGATGACCAATTTTCATCATACATGCCATCTGCCGTAAAAGGATTTCTTTTAGTTGGACACCAATCTGAATCTGCTATATAAATCAAAGTATCACCTCACAAACAACTAAATAATACTAACTAATGTCTTGAATAATTCTTTTCAGCATTTCAATTACCAATAAATTTATTCGATCAGATATTACATCCCCTTCAGCAGCATCCTAGAAAAATCTATGTAAAAAGTTTAGGATATCACTCTTTTTAACAGGCTCGCTATGCCCTGGAATTGCTGTATCAAAATCAATTTCACTCAATTCCCGGTACAGCTTTTTTGTCTTTTCCAGATCTCTGTAATGATTATTATAAAAATCGTCATTATATATATCACCAATAAAAATCACTTTTTCCTCCGGAATATAAATAACTACTGAATCATCACTATGTGCGGATTCTAAGTGTATACATTCACAAGTTATATTACCGCAATCAATTATCCAATTTTTATCAAAGGTAATTGCAGCCGGCACCACTTTTATATTCTCCGTATTACTATATTCAGCACGAATATGTTCATCTGCAAACTCAATTTCTTCTCCGCTGTTTAATCTTTGTTTCATTGCCGCATCATCCCATTTCCAAGCGGATAATCTAAGCAACTCATCATTCGTTTTACTGCAAGCAATGGTTTCCGCCTCCAGTGCGTGCATTCCAAAGGTGTGATCCCAATGCCAATGTGTAATAACACAGTATTTGGGTTTTGATAAACCTTGTTCTCTTAAACAATAATTATATTCACTAACATGATTTGCTGAATTTCCTGCATCAACCATCACAGAAAAATTCTTTCCTGATATATAACCCAACACGGGTCTGTCAACCTTGGAATCACATTCGGAATAATAAATATGTTCCGTTAATTTTGTAAATTTCAATTTTTCTCCTTCATGCCGTAAAATCTATAATTTACAGTAACTGATAGTATATATTTTTAATATTCTTATACCGCGTATATCCATTTATTGAAATCAAGATTCAAAAATTTTTGTATCTGGTCATGAATACTTATGTCGATATCTGAGAGTCTCTTGGCACTGTCATTTACAAGTACCAGCGGATCTATATATCTTTTTTTGGCTGAGACGTTTACACAGTATTGGTTCTCTGGTTTTTCCGCTGAACTTGCAACGGCGGTTATTTCAGTAAAACCCTTCCACATCTTTGATAATCTTTTATCTTCGTTCAGTTTCTTTATAACTTCATTTTCCGTTAAATATAAATCACTATGTACTAAAATGCCCTTGCCGACAGCAGCTCGTATAATATCCGCCAAATATTGCATAGAAAAGCGGTCCTCATCTGACACGAAAAAGCGAGAGTTACATAATGATATTTCTGTAAATTCTTTCGCAGCATCAATGGAACGAAAACTTAGTTCTTCGGTTCCATGTTCATTTTGAACGACTGTCAAATCTTTATAGATGCTATTCAGAGTTTCTAGTTTCCTATTGTATACACAGAATCCATTACCGATTGTATATTCCAGGCGGTCAGCTGAGAGCATGGGTGTATCGTTATCGGCTATTGGATATTTATGATAGTCGCTGACATCTTCAATACTTATATGATGCTTTTTCAAAAGGGCTGTGATTTCTCTTGAACTTTCAATGAAATATAAGGTTTTGTCTTCCGTTGATTCCTGCGTTAAATGGTCCCCTTGCAGAAAATCAATTGTATGTGCAAACACAGGTGTTGCTATATCGTGGAACAAGCCAGCTATAGCCTGCCGAATATCATGGGTGAAATTCCAGACAATCAATGAAACACCTACGCTATGTATCAGCCGGGAGTAGGGAGTTCCTGCATTCTGATAAAACGGAAATTCAGCGTATTCACAGCCGCAATGCATACCGATATCAGATAATCTCCGCATTTCAGTTGTATTTGCCAGTTGTTCCAGCAAAACAGGAATCTCCTCCGTATATATCGAGGTATACATTATTAAGACGCTCCTTCTTCTATCAGATTTTTCGTTCCATACAGATAGAGTCCGCCATATCTGCATACTGTCCATAATTGGGTATGACTTTATATCCTGCTTTTTTGTACATATTACAGGCTGCTTCTAAAGACTTTCCAGTTTCCAGAATGCACCATCTATATCCCTTGATTTTTGCCTTTGCCTCTAATCTGCGAATTAATTCTGTACCCAGTCCCATATTTCGATGTGATGATTCTACATAGATTCGTTTTAATTCCGCATGATCTTCATCATACCTTTTAAAGGCACCACAGGCAATCGGTTCTCCTTCATGATATACCACAATCACATCATGAATACTATCTCTTTGATTGTACCGATTATACTGAGCTCTCTGAACTCGTCCTCCTATGATTTCAGCAAGAGTATTATCCAGCCTGCCGCAAAGCATTGCAAAATCTGAATTGTCTCCATCTGTATCCTTAAACTCCATTTCGGACAGTTGAAGTAACTCTGATTTTCTTTTTCTACTGAATTTATCAATGACGGCATCATATGCCTCATCAATCATCTGAAATAATATGTCCATATCGAAAAAAGCATCCAAATTAATGGTATTCCAATATGGCTGCTGAACCGGCGGACAATGATATCCGCGTGTTATGATTTCCGGATAAATCTGCCGATAGAAATATGCTTTATCCGGCTCACATTTTAATGTTATTTTATAAAAATTTTCTTCCGGATTGAATTGGGCAAATATTTTCCCCATTACCTTATAGCAAATTGGACATTCTCCAAAAGGTCTTGCCTCATACGCTCCTGGGTGTTTCAAACAGTATTCTTTTATCTCTAAAATTACTTTTGCATTATTCTCCATAGGCTGTCTCCTGTGCTGGACAAAAATCCGCCAAACTAAAATGCCGTCATTTTTATATCTTACCGATTTTTAATATAGTTCTCTACTGAGTCACTGCATAACTCCAGAAAAGTCTCTTCTCCAATGGTATTTATCTTAAAGAACACTGCCTGGCTCCCTCCCGAAGTGATAGCACTTACAAAGAGTTCTTCACCGGTACCTGTAATAGTCACATTCATACTTACACGGTTACCCCCAGCCATACTGTACCTTTCATAAACCCGAACAGCTACGCTTGAATCTCCCAGCTTTATATCGCTGCCATCCTCATAACTTACTGAGGAACTGCCATTCATAATATCACTGTGCAGCCAGTTTAATAATTCATTGAAGTTTCCCTTTAATCTTCGTTCATATTTAGCCATAACTTGAATCCTTTCTTCATTATTTCCAATAACCAAACCATATAGGGCTCACTATATTTTATTAAACTTAAGTGACAGTTCATTATTCTGTACTTCAAGCTGCAAAGTCAAGCTTCTTCTCTCTTCACTGAACGTGAACCTTAACTTTGTATTGACCGGAGTCTCATAGTGCCAAATGTTTGCTTCAAATTCCTCGTGGTTCCACTCCCCATAGCAAACAGCCCTATAAAAGGAGCCGTGTTCCCAGAATGGCTTTGAAGTTTCCACCCACTGCTTTTGTAAAAATCGAATTACATATAAAGGCTGATGGTTTTCATCGTCATATAGTGCAAGAAGGCACTCTCCATTTTCAAAATCAAAACTGATTTTATTAATATCGATATCATTTTTAACTTTCGTGTCCGAAGAATATCTATAAGCTGCCCGAAAGTTCGGATAGGGTTCGGCATTTTCGTTCACCTTTAAGTGTGACTGCTTTGTCCCAAACTCAAGTAATTTATTGTAATCAGGGCTTTCAGGCATAGCAGCTCCTCCGCCAAGCCATGGAAGGAGATCACTCCAGATAAGCTTCATAAATTTACCCATGTCAACATTGCTGGTTACGGCAATGACACAGTTCTGCTCCGGCATGACAATACAATATTGCCCGTACATACCATCACCTCTGTATACTCCTTCTGGCACACACCTCCAGAACTGGTAACCGTAGCCCTGATTCCAATCATTATCGGCTTCATCCCCGTTATTGATTTGTTTGGAGGTCGCTTCTTCCACCCAGCTTTCAGGCACGAGCTGCCTGCCGCCAAATTTACCTTTTTGCAGAAGCATTTGCCCAAAAACAGCAATGTCCTCTGTTTTGATATTTAACCCAAAACCGCCAAAACTGATTCCTAACTTGTCTTCTTCCCAGACAGGGTCGATTCCCAGCGGCTCAAACAGCCTTGGCATAAGATAATCCACAAGCTTTTGCCCTGTCAATCTGGTAATAATGGCAGAACACATATATGTAGCGAGGGTATTATAAAAGAAAGCACTACCTGGCTCATTTTTAACATGAGAGCTTAAAAAACCGAGAATGTTATTTGATTTTTCGTCATCCCATGCCCAGTTCTCATAAGTCATTCCTGTTCCCATTGTGAGGAGATTTTTCACGGTCATTTTTTTGATTTTCTCGTCAACCTTTTCACCTAGTTCTTTCATTTCAGCTGTGAAAATTTCAGCAATCAGCGTATCCGTGGTTAGTAACCCTTCCTCAATAGCCAACCCGATTGCAATTGAAGTAAAGCTTTTGCTTAGGGAAAACAGTTGATGCCTATACTGTGCTGCATATGGCTTCCACCAGCAATCAGCGATGTTTTTACCATTTTTGAGCAGCATAAACGAATGGGCCTCAAATCCCTGCTCATTTACCTTGTTTAAAAAATTCAGAATCGCCGAAGAAGAGATTCCCTGTGATTCCGGTGTGGCTTTTTCAATTCTCATACTATACCTCCATATTTTCTCTTTAATTATCTTAATATTATTCTCATACTTTACTATTATAATTTCCTTGCTTTTACTACCAAAGCCAGCGGAAGCATTTTCGCCTTTTTTACAAAATCACTGTTATCGTCATAGGATTGCATAATATCATTATCAGACTGCTCAATCATTTCTTCGATTACAAAACCCGCTTTTGCCAATGCATTTACATACGTTGATAGTTTACGGTCCGCTAAAGTTAGTTCTTCCCCGTCAAGAAATATCGAATACCAAGATTCATCAAAATAGCATTTCTTAAAAGTAAGCATATTATTTTCTGCTGCAACACATTTGTGTATAGGATGGGACCAACTGAAAATAAATACCCCGTCCTTCTTAAGGTAAGAAGCGATTCGGCGAAAAGTCCCCTCAAGGTCGGTGGTCCAGCCTATGGCATAAATCGAATAAACAAAGTCAAAGTAGTCCTTTGGTATGCCGCATTCTTCTTCCATGGGAGAGCAGATTAATTTTGCTGAAATACCGCATGCCGTTAAATGCTGTTTTGCCTTTTCAATTTGCTTATCTGATATATCAATGCCCCATAATTCAGAGGCTTTGCGCTCCCCATGATATTGTAAGGATTGGCCATTACCACAACCTATCTCCAGCAGTCTTTTACCTGAGACATCGCCAAAAAGCTGGCATTTTTCCTCTGATACAAATGCGCCATGAAAGGGAAGAACGATTGCCCCTAAGAAGTCATTTCCTTTTGTATTCCAATAGGAGCTGTTTATTTTATGTACAGAAGTCTTGTCCATATCGG
>JAEXGM010000172.1 GCA_023450835.1 Bacillota bacterium
GCCTTAACAGTAACCCCTCCGGCTAAATTAGCTGCTATCATTGTCATAATTAACATGGCAGTGAAAATCTGCTTAAACTTTTTCATCCTTTAACCCTCTTTTCCTCTATTATTCTGATTTTTCACTAATCGTTTCTATCTCTGCATTCCTTTGAGGGATGGCCTCATCTGCTTCTATTGCCGGTGTTTCCTGAGCATTTGTCTGCTTCTCTTCTTCCTCGGCCGCTGCAATGTCCGGAACTCCGAGAATACCAGACATATCCACGGTATCAGGAATACCGGAAACCTCTGAAGTATCTGGCTCTTGCTGCGCGTCTGATGTTTCTCTTACTTCAATTTCCTGAATCTTACCATCTAATATATGTATAATTCGATCTGCAAAATCTGCCAAACGCCTGTCATGAGTTACCATTACGATCGTCTGGTTGTGCTGTTTTGCCATCGTCCTAATAAGCTTCATTACATCCATCGTTGTCTTGGTATCCAAATTACCTGTAGGCTCATCGGCAAATACGATCTCCGGGCTTGCCACAAAGGCCCTCGCGATACCTACTCTCTGCTGCTGCCCACCGCTCATTTCCTTGGGCTTATGATTCAATCTTGCTTCCAGTCCAACTTGTTTTAGCATATCCCTGGCCATTTTACGCCGTTGTTTTGTCTTTACTCTTTTAAATATCAGAGGGAACTCAACATTTTCCAATGCGGTCATTGAGCCTATAAGATTATATGACTGAAATACGAATCCAAGATAGCGCTGCCTGAATTTCGCAAGATTATTTTCATTCATTTTATGAATCTTCTTACCCTTTATGATAATTTGTCCGCCGGATATTTTTTCAATTCCTGCCATGAGATTTAAAAGTGTTGATTTACCTGAGCCGGAAGTTCCAAGCAGACAGCAGAATTCTCCTTTGTAGATGTCAAAGCTCACATCGTCAACTGCGTATATTTTTTCCTGGCCCATGCGATAGATCTTTTTAACATTTTTAACCTCTATTATTTTTTCAGCCTGGTTTATCACCTAAAATATCTCCTCCTTGCTATCGCCTGTCTCCTTACCATATTACAGCATATATCTTAAATAAATTCTAGATGATTTCTTACATTTTTCTTACGTTTTCTTCCACAATTTTCTTTTATATAATCAGCTTACATAAGGTTTGACTCTAAAGCAATAAAATCCACCTTGCTGCCGCCGATATAAAAAGCAGGTTGCATAAATCCACAATATATAAGACTAATGCAACCTGATGCCTTTAAACTATAGTACCTTCATGTTCTTTCTTTTTTATCATATCCTGCGCTTCCTGTTTTTCCTTCAATCTCGTGTCAACATATCTGGAAAATAAAAGTTTGATTAAAGCTCCAACGGGAACGGCAAAAAGCATTCCAAAAAGACCGCCGATAGCATTACCAAATATAAGGGATATGATTACTAAAACAGGATGTATCTTAATACTCTGACTCAACAGCTTCGGAGCTATGACATTACCGTCCAGAGCCTGCACAATTACCAATACAATTACAGCAATTATCAGTTTATTATATTCACCGAATATCAAACAACTTAAGGCTGTAGTAATATAAGCAATAATAGGTCCCAGATAAGGAATCAGATTCCCCAAACCGGCAAATATTCCAATCAGGATAGCATATTTCACTCCGATTAGCGATAAGACCACTGTAAGCATACACATCATTACTAAAACATCTAAGAGCTGACCTCTGATATAGCCGGAAAATATATAATCCGCATCCTTTAAGAATATACTGATTCTGGTATTCCATTTAACGCTTAAAAATGCATTTCCAACTTTTCTGATATAGTTCTTAATCATCTTGCCGTCTATCATAAAGTATATAGAAATTACCAGTGCAAAAATCAATGTTGTAATATACGAAGAAATATTGGACAGCGAATTGACAAATGAATTTCCTCCATTTTTCAGTGCATCGATTACATTAGTTAAATTATTTCTAACATATTCATTAATCTGTTCCGAATGGATATTGACCTTTTCCAGTTTATCAAGGACAGAGTAATAAAAATCATTAATATTGTTTATATAATTTGTTGCCAAAATTACAATATCATCTACTTTGGCTAATCTTAGTTGTTTTGTAACATTGTAAACCAATAGAGAAATAGCTAATATTATCACAGCCAGAAAGAGTACTACAGTGGTAACCACCGCAAGGGTCCTTCCTGATTTTAACTGCCAATTTTTTATTCGTATCTTTTCATAAAGATTCTCAAAAAAATTCACCACAGGATCCAGAAGATATGCCAAAATAAAAGCTATAGCAACAGGCTTTGCAACCTTCATAAGCCACTTCAGCATGTGAACCAATTCCGCCAAGATCGTCGGTGCATTTTTTGCCACCAGACTCAGTATATATATAATACTGCATGTTATGATTACATAGATAGCTATTAATGTGTATCGCTTATTCATTTGATTGCTGATTTTCATTCGATTCCCATACCTTTCAGTCCGTTAAATGCTCCTATCTTTTGAAATATTATAGCACAGCTGCCACATCATGTATACCATTTAACACCAATGAACTTATATATAATATAGACTGCATAGGATTTTCTTGACTATTGAAAGCTTTCCGTACACTGTAATCTTAAGGTGATGATAATAACGGTACGCTTCCTTTCCTTCCTCCGGTGTCACCGGAACATGTCCAAATCTTGCCTTTAGGGCAGTCTCTATAAACTGCAAAAGCTCCTTTTCCTTCATCTGCGTAAAGGTATCTTCTAATATCAGGGCCGACAGTTCATAGTTGTCTTCCTGCAAAGGTATTCCCGCCATCTTTAAAAGATATTTGACCTTCCGGTATAGAATTATTGCCTTCTTTCCAGGTTCGGCCTGTTTGAAAATAATATAGCGGCAGATTTTTCTAATAATCCCGATTATTAGAAGAAGCACAAAGGTAAATAGTAGGGCTGCCCCCATAAAGCTTGCAATATCCTTATAGCTGACAGTATCCTTTGCCGCGTTTTTGGCCGTATTATCAACATTTTTATCTCTGTCAAGGTCCTTGTCAACAGGAACAGTAGGTGTTACAGAGGCCTGAGGCGTCGGTGTAGCAGAAGGTGTTATGTCATCCTTGCCTACGAACTCACTGTCATCTTCCGTATCATAACCGGGTGTCATCTCAACAGGAACCCAGCCCCAGCCGTCTTTATAAACCTCTACCCATGCATGGGCACCGGCATCACTGATTCTAACTTCACGTACAGCAATATCCTGTTTCTTTTCGGTGCCATCCTCATAAGGAACCATTAAAGTCTCGGTTCCAATACTCTTCCCATTCCTTATATTCATAGGTTTTGCCACATAGCCTTCCACATATCTGGCCGGTACCCCTGCAAAACGGAACGCCAAAGCAGCCGCACTGGCATAGTGTGTACAAAAACCCTGTTTTTTTTCATATAAAAAATATTCCACGAAGTCTTTCCCATTTGGCAGAGTGCCCGGGGACAGGGAATAGACAGTATTCTTTTGAACATAACTGCGAATATAGATTGTCAGAGCCCCAAGAGCCTTTTCCTCTCCGTATTTTTCTTTCATTTCCTCATATTTTCCGCTCATATCAGCTTTAAGCTGCTCTAGCCCGGTATCAGGAACCTGTGTATAGAACTGCTGAATGAAAGTACGGTATTGGTTTTCTACTTCTGAATATTCTGTCAGCCGTTCGCTTAGTTTATTTCCAAGGTTAGAATCAGCTACTTCATAGTATAAGTTTTGCTCATATTCAATAAACTCTTTATCAAACTCCTCTGTTAAAAGATTTTCATTTAATAAATCGGTGTAAAAGCTTAAAGAATAATTTTTGCTTTTTACTTTACTTTTAATGTATTCAGAATTTCCCACATCCATATTCATATTATCCATGAGAGAAGAATAATAGGGTACATAAATATATTTATCATTCGCCCCCAGATTCTGAATATCCATAACATCCTCATGAAACCTGTTGATATTAATATTCTTATCTATATTAGTAAGGAGCTTTGCAAGACCTCCGGTCTGATCTCCTGCCTCCATGCCAATGCTTTTCCATAAGGTCTTATATTTTTCATACTCATTAAGCCCCTCATTGCTAAGTCCGGTCCAGGCATTTCTGCTATAAGTACTTCCGGTAAATCCCTTCAGGTAAATTGTCGGACTGTTTTCCAGGGCATTTATAATAATATCTGTTTTATTGTCATAAGCAAGCTTCCCCACTCCTCCCAGCCTTCCTTCATTTAAACCGCCGGAGGCTGTATAATAGCGGAAAATAACAATCTTACCGTTATTCAGAAAATTAAAGTAATCCGCCACATCCTTTACATCAAAATTCTCTATCTTTACCTGCAGTTGTTTTTTAACTTTGGGAATATCCATCTTATGAACATAAGTAGGCTTTGTAAAGAATATGGAGATCATTCCAAACAACAACAGTACGCCACAAAAGAGCAGAAAGCTTCCCATAATATTGATATAGTAATGGCTGTATTCCATTTCCTTCTTTCGTTCTCTTAATGCTGCTTTTTCTTCCTTTGTTCTGGCTCCCGTTACCTTTATCCTGTTGCCCAACACAAATATTCCAAACGTAGCTGCTATGTATGTAGCAAAAGAAGCAGTTGAAGGAATATGTCCAACCACAAAAGGGAAAATAATAAAAGGTAAAGTTACAGGATAATACAAAAAATGAGAAGCTCTATTTAAGATTATCAAACTAAGAACCATTGCCAGGGGCAGAGCAGCAAAAATTAAAATAAGCGTGATAACCTTAGCCGGCTCATAATCATCTACTATAAAGGTATACGTATGGGTACCATAATATCTGTTCATCAAAATAATAAAGTAGTTCTCAATTTGCCAAAAACCATTTTCCAGTTGTATCCACAATTTGTAGCCTGCATAAAAATAGGTCACTAAAATCGGCAGAAAAACTACGATTCCTGCCTTAAAATAGCGAAAAATCCCCCAGCAAATCACCCCGAAGAAAATAATTGCCCCTAAAAGAGGAATCCGGTCCACCGGCAATTTAAGTCCTGTTGCAAAACCAAATATAATACTAAACAGTACCGCATCTATCAGAACAATCTGTATGATTGAATGCAATAATGAGAAATTGCTGTGCCCCTTTCCCATTACAATCTCTTTTCCTCTGATAGATATACCGTCAAAAGATCTTTCCTTTTTAGCTCTCATGCAGCCCTCTTTCCATATCTAAACCCATATGCTCGTAGTACAATCTATAGTCCAGAAACCTGTGTGAATTATGCCTCTCAATAATTCACATAACCGCCATACCTTTTCCAACACGCCTCAAGTTTGTGCCGAGGATTTCGCAGGCACAAACTTGCGTGAATTATGTCTCTCAATAATTCACAATGCCGAGTTTAAAAATTGTTTCCTGGATGTTTTTAATATCTATCCGGTAACAGGATATCATGGATTTTCTTAAAAAATCCTCTGTTCTTGCTTTCAGCGGCATCTTCTGAAGATCATTGATATAAATCACATGAAGCTGCTGCATACCCGGCTTTTGCAGCTTTAGGATTTTTTCCTCCGATACCTCATTGGTAAGATAAATAACGTTGCTGCCGTCTTCTTCTTTTCCCTCGTATCGCTTTTTCTCTTCATCCGTCGCATTATAAAAAGCAGCACTTAAAAGAGCTGTCTGCGCTTCATTACTGCTGTCACTATCTATAATATCCTTTTCCACATATTTTTTTTCTTTCCAGTCATACCATATAATCCTGTGCTGATGTCCATTCTTTAGTATACCTTCTGAAACAGACATAGCCGCTTCAATATAGCAGTCCAGCTGGAATAACTTCTTCTCTCCTTCTCCTTCCACTTTAAAATCCAGAAAGAAAAGAGAGCGGTCTCTTAAAGGCTGACTGTATTCTTTCATAATCAGCTTTTGATTTTTTCTGCTAAGCTTCCAGTGTATCTGGTTGGGCCTGTCCCCCTCTTTATAATCTCTTACTCCGAAGATTTCCGAAGGGTCGTTCCCCGGCTTATGTTCGAGATAATGGATGCTTTCATCGTCCATCTCCATATCAGCTGTCTTGCGAATCAGATCTCCGGCCATAGGATGCAGCGTCGGCATTACGGACACAATCTGCCAATAGGGCCATTTCTTTGAAACATATCCCAAAGATAAAAAATCATAGCATTTTATACTATAAACTGCGACTTTTATATTTCCGCAGTGCTCCGATTTTAATCTTAAAACTGCGTAGGCCGAGCTGTTCTTGTCCACACTGAGAATTACTTTATCCTTCTTTTTACGCCCCGATATTTCATTGCTGTAGGTGTAACAGATTTCAAGATGTGTAATAGGAATTCCGGATTGGTTCAATGCCTCGAACTTAACTTCAATATCATTTCCCTTCTTGGTTAAGGACGGAACGGCAGAAACCTTTACTTCCACCTTCCTTAAAGACAGCCATGCGGTAAACAGCAATAAAAACGGCAGTATAAGGACAGCAAAGAAAAAGATCATGGTAAAGTAAACATTATAGAAGATGGCAAAGAGACCTGCCAATAGAATAAATATGAGATATACAACTCTTTTTCCAATCATACTATGCACACGGTACCACAGTTATCCTGTGCCTGCCACTGCATTTTGGGTTGAAAGAATCACTGGTGGCATCCTTTCTCTCTCTATTTTCTCTCAACCTGATTTCCATACATCAAGGATTTCGCAGGCATAATCTTGTGTGTGAATTATGTCTTTTAATAATTCACACATCTCCCACGATAAATATTAATAGTACCCTAACCGACTTTAGGGGCTTGTACCTGTTTTAAGATTCCCTGGCAGACCTGCTGGGTATCAATGTTATTCACTTTTGTTTCCGGTTTTAATATGATACGGTGTGACACAATATCATAAAATACACTCCTGATATCATCCGGTACCAGAAATTCTCTTCCATTTATATAAGCATTAGCCTTAGCCATATTTAGTAAAGCAATCGTTCCTCTGGGACTTACACCAAGTTCTACATAAGGATCTCTTCTTGTCATCAATATGAGTTTTACAAGGTATTCATAAATACTTTCATTGACAAAAATCTTTTCTGCCTGCTGCTGCATCGTTAAAATATCTTCTCTGCTGACAATGGCATTCATCTTGGACAAGGGGTTCTCTCCATTTCTGTCCTTTAACATTCGGATCTCTCCGGCTACATCCGGATACCCCATGGAAAGTCTTATCATAAAGCGGTCCAGCTGGGATTCCGGCAGCATATGAGTTCCAATAGAACCTACCGGATTCTGGGTTGCTATTACGGTAAAGGGCTTTGGCACCTGCATCGTAATACCGTCCACTGTTACGCTTCCCTCCTCCATGACCTCTAAGAGAGCGGACTGGGTCTTTGAGGAGGTTCTATTAATTTCATCGGCCAGGAATAGATTGCATACAACCGGCCCACGCTTGTAATCTCCCAGCTCTCCGTCTTTTGTTATAACATGATAACCGATTACATCCGTCGAGAGTACGTCCGGCGTAAATTGTAAACGGTTGTACTCCAGATTCATTACTTTTGAAAAGGCTAAAGCCAGCGTTGTCTTACCAACTCCCGGAATATCCTCAATCAGGATATGTCCTCTTGCTATAATGGCTGTAAGGACTTTACGAACAATACTTTCCTTACCAATAACAGTTTTGTTTACTTCCTGCATAATATCCTTTGTAAGCTCAAAATTCAACATTTCATACCCCTTTATATTAAACTTCTTCCTTACTATAACCTAATACCCATATATTTGCAATAGCTCCTTTGGCATAAATTAGCAGCAAATATCATAAAAAGGAATACAAGTATCTGCCGGAAGCAAAATACAGGTATTCCTCATAGTTTTATCATAATCGTATATGTTACTTTACTTTTATAATTATTGACACCTTTATCTAATCCATTCCTTTATTAGGAATTTTTCATGACGATGCTCTCAATTTCATTTGCTACATCTTCGCAGGCATCACAGCATTTTTCAAGCTTACGGTAAATTTCTGTCCAAACCATTAATTCCACGGGATCAGTGGAGGTTTTATACATATTCTTAACACCATTGATGTATAAAGCATCTCCTTCTTCCTCAAGGCGGTTTACTTCAACAACTTCTGCGTGAAGTTTTTTGGATCTTCTGAAATTACGCAATTCTTCTACACTCACATACATCGACTTGCAGCAAGCTTCGATTGTCTCTGTAAATTTAAATATTTCAGGACGTATTTTCTTTACATTAAACATGTCAATACACATAAGTACATCTTCTACCGCATCCGTAACATCATCAATCTGCTGTGCAACACTGATAATATCCTCTCTTTCAATAGGAGGAAGAAATTCTTTTACAAGATGTTCAATCATATCGTGTTTTGCAATATCTGCGGAATGCTCAATATTATGCATTTCCCTGATTTTCTCCTCCAGTTTGGATACCTGAAAATCAAAAAGTGTTTTCTTTAACAGTTCTGTTGCATTTACTGAAAATTTAGATAAACCAAGAAGTGCTTCAAAATAATCGTACGCTTTTTTACCAGCCATATTATTTCCTTTCTATTAAAAGATTCTCATAAAGATATATGCCATTAAGTAACCTACTACACCACAGCCCGGGAATGTTAAAACCCATGCCAAAACCATTTCCTTAACCACTGCCCAGTTTACGGAAGAAATTCTCTTGGCTGCCCCGACACCCATAATCGCTGTTGTCTTGGTGTGGGTAGTACTTACAGGAATACTGGTAAGGGAGGAAATCAAAAGACTTATCGCTGCTGCCATATCGGCTGCAAAGCCTTGATGGGTGTCCAGCTTAACCATTCCCATACCAACTGTTTTTATTATACGATATCCGCCGATAGAAGTTCCCAGAGCCATAACTGCAGAGCAAAGAATCATCAGCCACACGGGGATTGTAAAGTTCGTAACATCACTTTGTCCGTTTGCCAGGAACATTCCGAGCATAAATACACCCATAAACTTTTGTCCATCCTGTGCTCCATGCATGAAAGCCATTGCCGCACCGCCAAATATCTGTGCCTTCTGAAAAGCAGGTTTAGACTTTCCTCTGTCAGAGCGATAGAAAACAGCTTCTATTATTCTAACTACTACAAATCCCAAAACAAATCCTAATACTGTTGATATTACCAAGCCATAGATTACTTTAATCCATTCATGCCAGTTAATACCGGAAATGCCTCTTTGCAGAGCAATTGCTGCACCTGACAGACCTGCTATTAATGCATGGCTCTCACTGGTAGGAATACCAAAAACCCATGCGCCGGTTGCCCAGGCTACAATAGCTACTAAGGCCGCACACAATGCAATCAATGAATTATGGGAATCCCCCCTGAAATCAACCATATTGTAAATGGTCTGGGCTACCGTTGCATTCACTGCCGTCATTACAAATACACCAAGGAAATTAAAGAAAGCTGCCATAAGAATGGCTTTCCCCGGTTCCATGGAACGGGTCGATACACAGGTTGCTATAGCGTTAGGTGCATCTGTCCAGCCATTCACCATGATAACTCCCAGAGTCAGAATAACCGTAATTAGTAAAGCCGGATTATGTATAATCTGGTATATAAAATCACCAAACAAAATCGTCATATTGCTCTCCCATCTGCGAATATTCGCTTATTTTTATGGTGGCGCTTGTCTTATCAAGCCTTAAAAAGCTTAACATGAACTTTACAAAATATCAATGTGTTCTTAATATCTTTACGTTTTCTTAACGTTTTCTTAACAATCCATATTCCTATGGGATTACTTGAATATCCATGTATTTACTGGCTATTTTCAGCGTTCATAAATAAATTCCAATCATTTTGAACAAACTCTGGTCACTCTCCTTTACAGGTACCCCATTGATTCGCTACAAATTACTATGGTACAACATAAAAAAATATATTATAATTAAAAATAATATAAAAAAACTACTGCATTTACGAGGAGCACTATGTCCAAAACTACTGTTTCTGTTATTATTTCCGACATTCTGAAAATCATTCTTACATTGCTTGCTTCTGCTATTCTTTCTGTTGTCGTGACTCGTCAAACAGGGGAGTATAGTAATGTATATATTTTTTATATCCTTTCTATTATTGTTATTTCAAAAATTACGGAAAGTTATTTCAGCGGTTTTATCGCTTCCTTTTTAGGAATAGCCATTGTATATTATTACATTTTCTTTTCCAATATTCTTTCTTTATCTTACAATCATGGTTATCACCTGACTCTGACCGGAATGTTCATCATATGCATTATCATAAGTGCAATGACTGCAAGTTTGAAGAAACATATAAACGAAACAGAAGAACGGGAAGAAAAGACTGTCAAATTAAATGAAATCGGCAGAAAACTCCTTTCATTAAACGGCATACAAGACATCGGAAAACTTGCTTTGGAATATGTATCTTCCCTGACAGGGTGTTCCTGTATCTTCTATATCAGGTCTCCTCAGTCCGGAGAACAGGGAATGATACACAGTCTGGCACCAAAACATGAAACCATTATGTGTTCAAGCCATGAACGTTTCGTTGCCCATTGGGTCTTTGAAAATAAGAAAGCCGGCGGGTTTCATACAGACTTCGGCAATGAGTCCAGCTGCACTTACCTCCCTTTGATATCCCATGAAAGAATATTTGGTGTTATGGGAATATTTCAGCTCGGCCAGAAGCCGCTGGATAAAAATACACTGGATTATTTAAAGCTTATTATCTCCCAGGCCGCCATCGCGCTGGAACGCCAGTATCTGGCTGATTCAGCACAAAATATGCTGGTCGAGACCGAGAAGGAGAAAATGCGCGGAAACCTTCTGCGGGCAATTTCCCACGATCTTCGTACACCTCTTACCGGTATGATTGGTGCCAGTGAGACAATAATGAATAATAAAGAACAGCTAAGTGCAAAAGAACAGGACAAGCTTATCAAATATATCTACGAAGATTCCAACTGGCTCTTACACATGGTTGAGAATCTCTTATCCGTAACCCGAATAAAAGATGGTGAGTCTTGCGTAAGCAAATCTCCTGAGCCCTTGGAGGAGGTTGTAACTGCTGCTATAGGCCGATTAAGGAAACGTTATCCCAAAGCCAACCTGCAGGTACGCATACCGGAAGAATTTCTCATGGTACCGATGGACGCCACCTTGATAATGCAGGTATTAATTAATCTGTTAGAAAACGGAGTAAAATATGCCGGCAAAGGTGCCGTGATATCCCTGGTTGTAACTAAGACAGACAATGAAGTCATATTCAAAGTTGCCGATAACGGAAAGGGCCTTACTTTCCATGAGAACGATGCCGTATTTGAAGGTATTTCTCCCACCACAGCCCATAACAGTGATTCCATAAAAGGCATCGGTATCGGTCTTTCTATCTGTAAAACTATTATAATGGCCCATGGCGGTACTATCAGTGCTCAAAACCAGTTAAATGGCGGAGCTCTGTTTACTTTTACACTTCCCCTTGAAGGAGGCAATACATTTGAGCAAAAAGATTAAAATTCTGGTAATCGAAGACGAACCTACCATCAGTAAGTTTATTGATGCTACCCTGTCAGCCAATCATTATAAAGTCATCATTTGCCGTACCGGAAGAGAAGGAATTGAACTTATCTCTTCCCATTGTCCGGATTTGGTCTTATTAGACCTGGGGCTTCCGGATATGGATGGACTCCAGGTCATCAAGGAAGTCAAGGAGTGGTCTTCCCTCCCTATACTGGTGGTATCTGCAAGGGTTGATGAACAGTCCAAGGTAGAAGCTCTGGATGCCGGCGGTGACGACTATATTACCAAACCTTTTGGTACCAGTGAATTACTGGCCCGCATCAGGACAGCCCTCAGGCATTATACCAAAGCAGACAGCAAAAAAGGAAATGCAAAAAATTGCTATCAGACCAAGGATTTTCTGATTGATTTTGACAAACATCTGGTAACTGTCAGAGGCGAAGAAGTCCATTTAACACAAATCGAATATAAACTGGTCTCTCTTCTTGCCAATAACCCGGGAAAAGTACTGACATACGATTCCATTATCACTAAAATATGGGGTCCCTATGCAGAAAAGGATAATCAGATCCTAAGAGTTAATATGGCTAATATTCGCAGAAAGATTGAAAAGAACCCTGTAGAACCGGAATATATCCTAACAGAAATCGGAGTAGGCTACCGGATGGTAGAAGATTTTTAATAAAACAGCAGCATGTGAATAGAGCCACGTATAAGAGGATTCCAAGGCTTCCTTTTATACATGGCTCTATTTATTTTACTTTTATTCATGTTATTTTTTTATTTACACTGCTTTTTTACTCATCCTGTTTTTTTATTAATACTACTTTTTTATAATGTATCCATAACAGTGGACATGTTATTAGTGGAGACCTATCTTTCAGACATACTCACTAAATAAATCCTCAGTTATGGACGCTTACTCACACTATTTTTTTATTTATGTTACTCATTTACTTATGTTACTTATTCGTATATCCTATGTTTACTCATAAACTATCACATTCACGCCTTTTACCACTTATACAAAATTATGGCTTTTATTTCTATATGGCACTTTTAAGATTTACTATTATAATTAATTAGCCAGCCCTGTATAATTTATAATTTACTAATACAATTCGTTTATTAACTTCTCACCTTTTTTATATTTTTCATAATTCGCTTCAAACATCTTTATTACTTTCTTTATTACATTCTTAGATATGGCAGAGCTATGAGGTGTTATCAGAACATTGTCAAGTTCCCATAATGGGCTTTCTGCCGGCAGCGGCTCTTCGTGAAAAACATCCAGAAGCGCTCCCTTAATTGTTCTTTCTGTCAGAGCTGTAATTAAATCCTGTTCTTTGACCGTATCTCCTCTGGCAATATTCACAAAAACGGCCTCATTTTTCATGAGCGCAAATTCCTCTGCTCCTATCAGATGATGGGTCTCAGGTGTAAGCGGCGCTGCCATAACCACATAGTCTGCCAAAGGCAGAACTTCCTTTAACTGCTCCATAGAGTATACTTCGTCAAAGCCTTCCAGAGTGCATACTTTTCTCTTAAGTCCAAGCACCCGCATATCAAAGGCTTTGGCCTTTCTTCCAATCTCAGAGCCGATATGGCCTGCTCCGATAACCAGAATCGTTTTTCCTTCCATGTCCTCTTCCGATATCAGTCCGCCCCACTTCCTTTCTTTCTTAAGAGGGATATACCTGTCATAGTGATGGCTCATGACAAGAAGCCCGCCCATTACATATTCTGCGATTGTAACTGCGTGGACACCGCTGGTATTGGTAGTGAGGATTCCTCTTTCTTTTAATTCCTTTAGGGGGAGCTTCTCCACGCCGGCGCTTATGCTAAATACCCACTTTAATAAAGGTGCCGCATTAAGCATCTCTTCATCAATGGGTACGGCCAAATTACCTCCTCCAATGGTTATAATAAGCTCTGTTTCAGGTAAAAACTTCAATGCTTCTTCTTTGGTAGTGCAGACTTGTACCTTCTCACCGATAACAGCTTCTATAGACCCTACGTACGGGTTTTTGTTATATATTAATGATATAATCATGCTTGTCTCCATTCCGGCAACTTTTTTATGCCTTTTCTCACTAGATTTATATTTCTATGCTCTTATGCTTCTATGTTCTTATTTCCAGATACCAATGGCAAAAGCCGCCATTATCCGGCGGCTTTTGAGCTGCTGCTGTTGGTGTAACAGCTCGCTATTTTTAATTATTATAATAGGTCTTTGTAAGCTCCTCAACAATATTCTTCATGCAGCCATCCTGAAAAGGAGAATTAAGTCCGACTTCGCTTAACATCGGTTCATAGAATTCCTTTGCAGAGAGTTTGCAAAGTGCAAGATAGCTCTCCCAGGCCTTTTTATAATCCTTATCCATCTTAATACGGTATTGCAGGGCACAAGTCTGTGCAAGGCAGTAATCAATATAATAGAAAGGACTGGCGTAAATATGAAGCTGTCTCTGCCAGAATCCACCTTTAGAAAAGAAGGGATCATCTGCATAATCCATATGAGGTCTGTATTCACTTTCAAGCTTCATCCAGGCGGCTTTTCTCTCATCCGGGGTCATATCCGGATTTTCATATACAATGTGCTGGAATTCATCTACCATACAGCCGTAAGGAATAAAGGTAACAGATTCCGCAAGATGCATCTTCCTGTAATCCTCCGCCCTGTCTCCAAAGAACTTCTCCATATAACGATCCGTAAAGAATTCCATGGACATTGAATGAATTTCTGCAGTTTCCATGGTGATATCCCTGTGTTCTTCCACTTCATAGTCTCTGACCACATATCCCTGGAAAGCATGACCGCACTCATGTGTTATAACGTCTACATCGGAACTGGTTCCGTTAAAATTAGCAAAGATAAAAGGCATTTTATAATCCGGCAGGAATGTCATATAACCTCCGGCCTGCTTATTCTTTCTGCCTAATACATCAAATAATTCATTTTCATACATAAATTCGAAGAATTCCTTGGTTTCAGGAGATAAATCACTATACATCTCTTTTCCCCACTTAAGAATCTCCTCAGGCGTTCCAATAGGTGCCGGATTGCCGTTATTAAAGAACATTTCATTGTCATAAAACTTTAAGGAATCCAATCCCAGGGCTTCTCTTCTTATTTCATGTACCTTGGTAGCAAAAGGAACAAAGACCTTCTTGACCTGATCCCTAAAATTCTTGACCATGTCTTTGTCATAGCTGTTGCGGTTCATACGGCAATACCCCAGTTCAACATAATTGGTATAGCCCATCAGCTTTGCCTGCGCTGTACGGTTTTTTACCATCTTGTCATAAATATCATCCAATTCGCCGCTCTTTTCCATGAAGAAACCGGATAATTTACTCCAGGCTTCTTTACGTACATTACGGTCAGAATCCGTCAGATATTTTCTTAGCATAGAGATATTAAGCTCTTCCCCGTTAAACATAATCTTGGCACTGGCAATCAGCTTGTGATAGGTAGATACCAGATTGTTCTCCTCCTGCATGAGAGGAATCAGCTTCTCATCCAGGGATTTGGCCATCAATTCAACATTTTTAAAGGCTACTTTGCCAATCTTCTCTTCCAGATAAGTTCTGTAAGGTGACTCTAAGAGAGTTTTGGAATATTGAAGAGTGAGGTCATCAAATTCCGGTTTCTTCTCATCGTAATAATTATTTTCATTTTCGTAAAATTCATCTACTGTGTTTCCCGTATGCCTGATTTCACAGATTGTCATCTGGGTAAGTACCTTATCCCGCAGCGCATAGGCTTTTTTATGAATTTCAAACTGTTCCTGCCCGCTTTTTGCCTCTTTCTGCTCCCTAATTAAGGCTTCGAAACCTTTCTTTACTTCTTCCATATCGACGCGTTCATAAGGTATATCCTTAAACTTCATGTTTTAATCCTCCGTTTTTTCTAAATAATCCTTATACCTATCACAGGTCTGCCATCCGATTTTTCCGGCAGTCTGCAATATTACACTAATAAAATTCAAAAAATGAAATGCATTTTTCAAACTATATCCCGTCTTATTATATCTTAATTAAAATATCTGTATTCTGCAATGTAGAATATGATAATTTTTATAAATAACTTTTATTATCAGATATTAGAATCTGAGCACAACAAAGTCAATCTTTCTCAAATGGACAGCAATTTGCACAAAGCAATAATTCACACTATTCTTTCTCATTCAATTCTTTGTGTAAACCGTGAAATCTTGCCGCGCAGCCGTCACAATTGGTGCAGCTATGGCTGTTTTCCCAAAGTTTGTCTGCAACAATTTCCCATCTGTCAGCAACGGGTATACATTTTTCTGTAAGGTCTCTCACATCTTCCGGATTTTTAAGGTCCGTGGACTTCGCCCCCGATTTCTCCACCATTTCTGCCAGCCTTCCCTGATTATCCAGAAGCGGACAGGGTCTTAGCATATTTGCATTAAAGGGCTGGTTCTTATGGTATTCCATAAATAAAGGGGACTTAAGGGCTTCCAAAATAGTCTTTTCATAAACATTACTGTCTGAATAATGAATAAAGGCACAGGGCTCTACATCGCCGTTGGCATTAATATGAAAATATCTTCTGCCGCCTGCAATACACCCCTTTACATACTCTCCGTCATTCCAAAAGTCCATAGTAAAAATCGGCTTGCTTTCACGATATTCCCGGATACGGTGATACATAAGCTCTCTTTGCTCAGCCGTTGCCAAAAGCTCCGGTTCAGCATCCGCCCCAACCGGCATATAGGTAAAGAACCAGGCAAATTTGGCCCCCTTTTCAATCATGTAATCAAAATACTTTTCACTTGCAATAACTTCAGTGTTTTTACTGGTATAACAGCAGGATATACCAAAGGGAAGTCTTTTAGCCCTTAAAGTTTCCATTGCCTTCTCCACCGCCTGAAAAGTCCCGTCTCCTCTTCTATAATCCGTCTCCTCTCTGAAACCCTCTACGCTGATAGCCGGGACGAAGTTCTTTACCCGAAGCATCTCCTCTGCAAATTTTTCGTCAATTAAAGTTCCGTTGGTAAAGGCAAGGAAAGAGCAATCTTTGTGTTTTTCACAAAGAGTTATAATATCCTTCTTCCGTACCAGAGGTTCGCCGCCCGAATAAATATAGAAGTATATTCCCAATTCTTTTCCCTGTGTAATAATGTTATCCAGCGTATCGATATTCATATTCAGATGATTGCCATATTCCGCTGACCAGCAGCCAATGCAGTGCAGATTACAGCCGGATGTAGGGTCCAGAAGGATAGCCCAGGGTACGTTGCACTGGTGCTTTGCTCTGGCTTTATGCTGTCTTTTTCCCCCAAGAAATACTCCGTTTACAATAAAATTCTCAAATAGTTTTTTTCTGACTTCATTATCAACATCCGTATACAGGCTTTGAATGAGACGGTACCAATTGTTGTCTTTATTGTTCATATATGACAGAATAAGCTTTGCCTGATTCCCGACATATTTTCCTTTCTTATCAATCCTTATCAGCCAATTTAATACTTGCGGTATATTCTTTTCAGGATTGGAATCCAGGTACTGAACCGCTTTCCGAATACCAAAACTTTGTAGTGCCTCCTTAATATTTTTTTTCATACTCCACCGAATCAACCCGTTTTAGTTATTATATGCACTGTCCCGGGTAAAATACACGATTAACTTTTCAAATAAAGGCCGCATTTATTGGCTTTCATGTAAAAATACTGCCGTCCGGGTTCAAAAGAGAACTTCAGGCGGCAGTAGGTTATGCAGGCTTATGAAATAAAAAGAATATTAGATTCCTTTATAATTTATATATTACATGGCAATATCTTTTAGTTCAGCTACTAATTCCATATCAGAAGCAGTAATTCTTAAATTAGAGCTAAGCGTCTCACCGGATACTGTTGTTACCGTAATCTCAATGATACTTCCCTCCTGTAAGCCTTTATTCTTTACCGCTTCCATGAATTTAGGAAACTTAGGATGATTTGCGGTAAAGCTATCCCACGTTTTCTTTAACTTCATCATTTTCATAGGGTTTAGCATGGTCTTCTCTCCTTTGGTTATGTCCATCATACATACATTAAATCTTCGGAAGAGAAAAATCACCCCATTACTTTGCTGTAATGAAAAAACTCTCCCAGCTGCTTGGGCTGTCTCTGTCTGCCACCAGGGGAGTTCCGCTGAGATTTTCATCAGAGCAGACGAATTTACCTGTTATGGAAGACTTGAGTGCATAAAGGGCATCTGATATTTCAACTATGGTGAATTTATCGGCATCCTTTTCAGTTTTTCCACCGGTCTTTAGTTTATTTGTAGTTTTATCCACCGTTACATAGCTTTTATCCTCAGCTTGTAAAAGTATGGTCCCTTCTTCGCCCTTAATGATGTGAAAATAATTCTTTATTTCACTGTCTGATGCCAACAAACCGCCGTCTCCCTGAACGGAAACATACAGGTTCTTATGAAGTGCCTTTAAGCTATAATCCCCTTCTGAGATATCAACAGGTTTCAGTCCCAGAGAATTCTCCGCTACAGGCATTACGCAATACTTCGTGAGCACATGGCTGAGCTCTTTATTTTCTACGGATTTACCGCTGGCTCCCCAGACATTTTCAATAGCCTCTTTTGAAGTATTCTCCAGGGTAATATCTCCTACCGACTGATTATAAAGTCCCCAATTGCCGTATTCCGCCACACATTTATAAGTCCAGGTAGTCCAGTTAAGTCCTGCATCCGTTAACAATTTAAGACCTTCATCCCAGGCTTGTGTACTATTAAAATAACTGAATTCCCCCATATAGCTGGGAACATTATAATCCGCCGTTGCAATAGCATTCACTTTAGTTTCCATGTTGGTTATCTGCTTGCCCGCCGCATTATCATAATCATCATAGAGATAATTATGATATTCATACATAACATTTTCCCATTGATATTCGGATGGGTCAGGCAGGTCAACAGGGTCCCAGGTAGCTTCCATTACAATTACATGGTCCTTATCCAGTGCACGGATACGGTCATAAGCTGTATCATATACTGTCCAGAGAATCTGGTGAAGTTCCTCATCACTTTTACCGGAATTATAACGGTAGGTACAGTAAGGCTCATTCAGCAGATCGTAACCTGCCACTACCGGATTCCCTTCATATCGTTTGGCAATTTCGTCCCATATCTTATAGAAAAGCTCCTGATTCTTTTTTACTTCCGCTTCATTACCAAAGAAGAATCTGGAGGCCCCCATCTTATCATCCCCGCCGTCAAGACCTGAATGGTCACTGCCGTTTTGAGAACCCGGGGCTCCGTGGAAATCAAGGATTACATACATCCCCCTCTCTCCCGCTTCTTTTATGAACCAGTCAAAGGTCTTATACCAATCCGTATGGAACTGACCCTTTTCATCTACGATATTCCGATACCAAAAAGGCAGTCTTAAGCAGTTAATTCCAAGATTCTGGCAGTTATCAAGGTCCTTCTCGGTAAAATAATTGTCCTGATAAAGCTTCACCATATCATACATGGCATCTTTTCCAAACTTTTTCTCCAGATAGGTATAAATCCCGGTCTCATCTTTGACCTCTGTCCCGGGATTGGTAGGAGTCATCCAAAATTCCTGGAAAAGCCAGCCGCCGACATTGGTACCCCTAAGGTTCACCACATCTCCTTCACCGGATTTATTGCGCAGGTTCTTATCCTTTGCTTTTAAAAAATCTTCTTTGCTGACAGGCTCTCTCTTGGTAACTGCAATTACCTCCGCATCATTGTTTTGTGTATTATCAGTATTTTCTTTGCCCGTATCCTTCTCCGTACCGGCAGTATCTCCGGCCTGTGCCGTCGGTGAAGGAGTTGGTGCAGGTGAATCCTTTTCCTTCTTCTGGCAGGCTGCAAGGCCGCCTAGCATCAACAGAACGCCCAGTCTCAGCAGACATTTCTTAACCGTCTTTTCTGCCTTTTCCCTTGCTTTACGCTTACTGTCACCAGATTCGCGGCTTTTCCTCTTACCCTGAATCATTCTTAAATTACCTCTCCCCTGTATGTATGGGTCGCTTCCAGTTCTATGCTTCCCTTTATTACTTTAACAGTAAGCACAGAGTGTCCCCTTTGCCTTAAGGCCAGCTTACCGGTGATTTTTTGTTCCTCTCCCGGTTCACTCTCTATTACAGAAAGTACCTCTCCATCCTGCAATACTTCAAAAACAGCAGATTCGCTATTATAATACCTTACACCGATTTCATCTCTTTCTCCGATGTTATTCAG
This sequence comes from Bacillota bacterium, assembly GCA_023450835.1. Lineage (GTDB taxonomy): Bacteria > Bacillota > Clostridia > Lachnospirales > Lachnospiraceae > Anaerocolumna. The sequence goes on from JAEXGM010000172.1 coordinate 19,775, forward strand.
GCTGTATGCAGCATATTCATCCTTTACAAGTTCAAGTACAAACTTAAGGAAACCGCAGTCAAAGCCGAATTTCTTCTGATAATCCTTATGTTTCTCTTTAATTGTCATCCCTGTCCCGAGACGGTAACGATATATATTATCTTCTGCATGTAAGCCGGAATAAGCTATCCCTTTACCTGAGACAAGATTTTGCTCTGTATATACAGAATTCCCTTCAGCTCTAAATTCATCAAAATCTGTTCCCCTGATAACGCTTCCGGGTTCCCTAAGAACCGCCGCCGATACCTCTTCTTTAAAATCACAGTTATCAAGCAGCATATTGTGCAGGTATTCCTCTAATATTTCCTTTGCTTTGTCATACCCCGGATGCATGCCGCCATTGGTATAGCTGATAATCATATTCCAGTCTTTGGGCATAGGTACAGAACAGGGAGAATTGGCACAGTCCATCTTCTTCCAGGGCCAGATATTATAGCCGATACCCAGGCTTTCTGCCAGAGGATACATAGCTGTAAACCACTCTATGGTATTCTCTCCGCTTTCTCCAAGCCAAAGGGGAACATTCCATTTCTCTCTCAGCTCAAGATAGTCTCTGTAACAGGACTTATCCGGTATGCAGGCATATCTATGGAAATGAATAATCATCTTATCATCATATTTTTTATAAAATACCTCATTGGCAGTGGCCCAATGGTGTCCTTCAATACTGAGAAGGTGCTTTTTATCTACTTTTCTGATTTCCGCCGCAGCTTTCTCATAAAACTCGCAAAGACGCGGAACAAGATATTCCACATCCTTATCCTTCTCATGTCTCTTGGGTCTTAGTGGTTCGTTCAAAAGATCATATCCACCGACGATATAGCGGTCCGCATAACGCTCTGCCAGACGTTTCCACAGCTGTATACCTTTCTGAAAACAGTCCTCATCTATAAAAAGTCTCGGCATATCGTCGATACAATCGTCAATATTAGCCCCTGTCTGACCGCCCGGTGCCCCGTGCAGGTCGATAAAGGCATAAAGTCCATATTTCTCGCACCAGTCAATTACCCGGTCAAGAAGCAAAAAGCCTTCCTCCACCCAGTTAAGCCCCGGCGCTTCCTCCAGGAAAAGTCTGGCGTTAATAGGAATACGTACAGAATTATACCCCAGCTCCTTCATCCGCTTTATATCCCCTTCGGCAATATAATTGTCACGAAACCTTTTCCAGAATTCCTTGGAATACTCTGCTCCCGTAAGCTCTTCTATCACTGCTTCAATTCTTCTGGGCCTGTCGAAACGCTCACTTCCCATGGACTTCCACATATACCCCTCACATAAAAGCCAGTTGCCAAGACCCCAGCCTTTTAAAAGAACCGTCTGTCCATCTTCGTTAATAATTCTCGTACCGTCTACATCCAAAAATCCCTTTACTACATTCTCCTGCATAATAGTTCCTTTCTGCACATCTAATCTGTCTGCCGGTTAAAATACAAAAACTATGCTCTGGTTTATAAATAAAAACGTTTTTATTATAATAACACATTTTGCACTTATTTACAACATTGAATTAGTATTTTTTCATGACTTTCTAACAATGATTCAGGCACTTTCCTAAAAATCGTTTTAAATACCAATACTTTCAATTATATTAATAAACAAAAAGGAACTGCCCAGTTTTAAGTAACACACCAGTTATAACTGTATATTACTTGAAACCGGGCAGCCCCTTTGTTATAGGTCTTAGTTTGAAAAATACTTTTATTTTAATTTCCTTTTCTCTTTCTTACACACTCTGACAGCAGGAATTCAATCTGACCATTAATGGAGCGGTAATCATCCTCTGCCCATACAGCCAGGTCATTCCATAATGCCGGCGACAGTCTTAAAAGAATCTGTTTCTTGGATTTCTCTTTTTCTTTTATCTGCTTTTCCTTTTGTAAGAGTTCCTGCTCTATTTCTTTGATTCTTTCAAGGCGTTTTTGCAGCTCTTCTTCCCTTTTATCTATACTACCTTCATTGTTAACTGTCATTTTAATGCCTTTCTATGGAATCTAATAAATAGAACCGCTGTTTACAATAGGCTGAGCATCCTTATTACCACAGAGCACTACAAGCAGATTGCTTACCATAGCTGCCTTTCTTTCATCATCCAGTACTACAATCTCTTCCTGACCCAGCTGGTCGATTGCCATCTTAACCATACTGACAGCACCTTCCACTATCTTCTGTCTGGCTGCAATTACAGCCACTGCCTGCTGCCTCTGAAGCATTGCCGCTGCGATTTCTTCCGCATAGGAAAGATGAGTAATTCTCACTTCCTTAATCTCAAGACCAGCTTCGCTGACTCTTTGCTGCAGTTCTACTCTCATACTATCAGCGATTTCCTGGCTGCTTCCCCTTAAGGTCTTTTCATCGGCATCGTTTTCCATCGTATCATAAGGATAAAGTCTGGCAACATTTCGAATGGTGGAATCACATTGAATAGAAAGAAAAGTCTTATAATTATCCACGTTAAAAACAGCCTTTGTAGGATCTGCCACTCTCCAGATAACCACCGCTCCTATGATAATAGGATTCCCCAGCACATCATTTACCTTCTGTTTTTCATTGCTTAGAGTAAGTGTCTTGGTTGAGATCTTCTTACTGCCGGATTCAGCAGCTGTAGCTGGAGCTGCAGTTGTACCGAAATTACTTGCGTTCACGTTAGAAGCGCCTGGTACCGTCCTGGCCGGGTGAATAGCCCCTGCAAAAGGATTGGTATAATAAAAGCCTTCCTTCTTGATTGTTCCGTAATACTTACCAAACAGAGTCATTACAATTGCTTCGTTGGGATTTAAAATATGAAAACCACCTAGCATGATACAAAATACAATCAGTAAGATGATTCCTGCTACCAGCAAAAATCCTCCGACTCCATAGCTTTCCCTGCTTAGCTCAACTGCCCCGTAGATTATTGCCCAGATTGACAGGCCGAATCCTATAAGCACTTGTATGAGCATAATACCTCCGCTAATAGGTTTGATTTCTTTTTCTTCTACGTTGTTTAATTTCTGCCTGTTTTCATTGTCCATAACTTCCTCCATCTGCCATTGCTGGCCTGCTAATCATTAGGCTGGGTCCAGGAATTGTCTTTAAGCTCCTTTACGTTATATCTCCTAATGAATTATATTATTATGATATCAATATGATATCATAATATCTTAGTTGCATTATTTTGTCAATCAAAAAAATATAGATAAAAGATAAATTAATGCTTGACTTTTGGACAAAATGTAGTAGAATATATACGTTAGTGTTTCGCATGCAGTTGTGGCGGAATTGGCATACGCGCTAGATTCAGGTTCTAGTCCGCTTAACGTGGGTAGGGGTTCAAGTCCCCTCAACTGCATATAGTAAAATCAAGGGT
>JAEXGM010000080.1 GCA_023450835.1 Bacillota bacterium
ATCAGGCTTTTTAAGAAAGCCTTCGGAGAGACGCCGATGCATTACCATAGTTTGGTGCGTATAGAAAAGGCAAAAGAGAAAATCCAGTTTACTAATCTAAGCCTGATGGAAATCGCCTGCATGGTCGGTTTTGATAATATCAACACCTTTAGCCGTGCTTTCCGGAAAATAGAAGGAGTGCCGCCCTCTTTTTACAGGGGACATAAATGCTGATGAGAGGCTCTGCGGAGCATGGCTTGCCGTAATACACTGTTTGACAGACAGATCATGTCAGATGTCGGTCAAACAGTGTGTGCGGTAAGTCATGTTCCACAGTTTTTTTTGCGACAGCCCTTCTGGCAAGAGATAAGAATCAAAATGCAAAATCTTTAAGAAAATTTATTGGAAAATTTATATAAAAGTACGCATTATTTATAAAAAGTACGCGATTTAAATCTATTTCATTGTTATAATTGTAAGTGCTGTGGACCTTGGCTTATAATATATTATATAATATTGTCTAGGGAGGCCTATAATGTTAAAACAAAACGCAGCAGATATGACAAATCCATACATAGGGACAGTGTCCTATTTACTCCAGAGTACGGTACCGGCAGTAACTCTGCCTTACGGAATGGTAAAATCCTATCCCATCCCGTTAAGGAATAACGATGCTTACTTTAATGAGCATATAAAAGGATTTCCGGCGGGCTATGCTGTGATAACCCCGGGAAGAAACGGCTGTTTCACACCGGCTGCGGACCATTCAAGAGAGAACTGTCATTGTTATTACAGCAGGCTTTGGCTGGAACCGGAGGAGATACTGGTCGAGATGTGCACCAGCCCTCATGTACACCTGTACAGAATATCCGGGGCGGATGAGCTTGTGATATCCTGTGAGGAGGGCAGCATAACACTTAGGGAAGACAGAATTCATATCCAGATTCCTTTTAACAGTAGCGGAGGTCAGTTCCAGCAATATGTGGTTCTCGAGTTTGAAGGTGCCGGTACGCTTAAAGTACAGAATGATGAGAATAGGATTTCTGTACCAATTGGCGATTCGGCTCTTTGCAAGGCTGCGGTTTCTTACGTATCCTTTGATAAAGCATTGGAAAGTCTCGCAAAAGAAACGAAAGGAAAAACGTTTGACAGCCTTGTTTCGGAGGCGGCAGGTATCTGGAATGAACTTCTTGGCAGGATAGAGATAGAAGGAAATACGAAGGATAAACAGATTGCTTTCTATACGGCTCTTTACCGCTCTTTTGAACGAATGACTAATTATGGTGAATATGGAGCATATTTCGGATATAATGGAGAGAGTCAGGAAGGCGAATATTTTTATACCAATGACGGATTATGGGATACCTTCCGCTGCATGCATCCCCTTCAGCTGTTGCTTGATGGAAAGCGGCAGGAGGAAATACTGGAAAGTTACAATCTGATGTACCGGCAGAGCGGGCGGATGCCATCCTTTCCCCAATTCGGAAGTGATGCGCCTATTATGATTGGCTTTCATGCGGCAGCACTGTTTGCAGACTCTTTGGCAAAGGGATTGAAGGCTGATTATAAGACTGCTTATGAGGGGATTAAGAAAAATGCACTTACCCAAAGTATGATACCTTGGTGCTGCAATGAAGAGGCAACGCCTCTGGACAGGTGTTATTATGAACAGGGATTTTTCCCGGCCTTAGAGAAGGGTGTGAAAGAAAGCGAAGAAAAGGTGAATCTCTTTGAGAGGAGGCAGTCCATATCTGTTACACTTGAGCATGCTTACGACGACTGGTGCGCCGCAAGACTGGCCGAGCATCTTGGACTTACAGAGGATTATGAGCTTTTTATGAAGAGGTCGGAGAACTGGAGGAACTTATATCACAGCGAACTGGGATATATGGCACCCAAGACCGGGGATGGCAGCTGGGTAACGGATTTTGACCCGAAGTGGAGCGGAGGAGCAGGAGGCAGGGATTATACGGCAGAAAACAATTCCTTAGTATATACCTGGTTTGTACCTCATGCGATAGAGGCTCTGATAGAACAGATGGGAGGCAGAGAGAAAGCCGTAAGTAAACTGGACCAGTTATTTGAAGAAGGATTCTTAACAGATAAAAAGAATAAATATGAATTTCTTGTCCAGTTTCCGGATGCAACCGGACTTATGGGGCAATTCTCCATGGGAAATGAACCTGCCTTTCACATCCCCTATCTGTATGATTACCTTGACTGTTCCTGGAAGACACAAAAGCGGCTTCGTGACTGTATGGATATCTGGTTTACCAACTCTCCGACGGGCATCTGCGGCGATGAAGACGGAGGAGCAATGTCAAGCTGGTTCGTTTTTTCGGGCCTGGGCTTTTACCCGGTATGCCCGGGAAGGGCGGAGTACGCACTGGGAACACCGCTTTTTGACAAGGCAGTCTTAAAGCTTGAAAACGGGAAGACATTCACTGTTATCAGCCAGGGGGCCGGTGATGGATTGCGGTATATACAAAGAGCCCTGTTAAATGGCAAAGAGTTAACGAGACCTTTTCTAAAGCATGAAGATATTATAAACGGAGGGGAACTTATTCTGGAAATGACAGATACTCCGAAGAAATAATATCTTGTGTAAATAGGAGGAGATAGGATGTTAAATTTATTAATCGCAGATGACGACAGTATTGTATTGGAAGGCTTGAGGAATTTTGTGGATTGGGAACATTTAGGATGTCATCTTATCGGCACTTCGCTGTCAGCAAAAAACGCTATTGATTTTATGCAGAATGAGCATGTAGATATACTAATGACAGATATTATGATGCCCAAAGAGGACGGATTCAAGCTGATTGAAGACGCTCTCCTTATAAATCCTTATATGAAGACTATCATATTAAGCGGTTACAGCAAATTTGATTTTGCCAGAAAGGCAATTAAGCTTAAAGTCTTTGACTATCTGACAAAACCGGTAGATTTTGCAGAACTGGAGAGGATTTTTATACAGCTTTGTGAAATATCGGATAAGGAGAATGAAGAGCGCCTGCAGATGATACGGAATAAGATGAGTGAACTGGAGCAGGTCCCGGTTAATATCGGCCTTGAAGAAAGCTCGGTAGGACCTATCATAGAAAGGGTCCTGGACTATGTAAAGCACCATTATGCGGAGAATATCACCCTTCTTACTTTGGCAGAAAAGGTCTATGTCCATCCGGTATATCTTAGCAAGCTCTTTAAAGAGAAGACAGGTATCAACTTTATTGATTATCTGACCAAAGTACGTATTGACAGAGCAAAGGTACTCTTAAATGATGTGGCCTTTCGTATCTATGATATCAGTGAAATGGTAGGGTATACCAGCCCGCGCCATTTCAGCAAGATTTTTAAGAACATTACCAATCTGACGCCAAAAGAATACAGGCAGAAGTGGAGCACTTATTAATGCGGCAAAGCACGCAAGATGGAGGACTTATATGGAAATTAATCTAAGAGGAAAAAAAGCAATTGTAACAGGAGGTTCCAGTCAGCTGGGACGCTGTATCGTAAAAGCCTTGGCCGGGTGCGGGGCGGACGTGGCTATTCATTATCACAGAAATGCAGAAAAAGCGGAGGAGCTGGCTGAGGAACTAAAGTCAATGGGAAGGGTATCCGGTATATATCAGGCGGATATCACAAAGAAAGATAGTATTTTTGCCATGCGTGATAAAGTATATGAAGAGTTCGGCAAACCGGATATCATAGTGAATAATGCGGTAATCCAATACACCTGGAAAAATATATTAGAGCAGGAGGAGTCAGATTTTATCGGCCAGTTTGAAAGCTGTGTGATGCATAATGTGTATATGAACCAGGCATTTGTGCCTCATATGATGGAAGAGCAGTATGGCAGGGTTATCGTGATAAACACAGAATGTGCCGGACTGGCGGAGGCGGGCAGTGCGGCATACGTTGCAGGAAAACGTGGTCTGGACGGTATTGTACGCTGTCTTGCAAAAGAAGTCGGCAGGTATAATATAACGGTAAATCAGGTAGCGCCCGGCTGGACCATTACTGAAAAAGACCGCCTTGAACATGGGGAAGTTCAGCCGGATTATGATAAAACGGTACCGTTAGGACACAGGGGGACGGATCAGGATATCGCCAATATGGTCTGCTTTTTGGCATCTGATCTGGCGGCCTTTACCACAGGAGCTTTTATACCGGTATGCGGCGGTAAGTTCATGCCGGCTATCTGACATTCAAATAGCGGAGCACTTAGGGCGTGTCTTGAACTGAGTCCGGCATAAGCAGTTTTCAAACACGCCCCGGGCAGAAAAGGGGAAAGTTGGGAAACTATAAACGAAAGCAGTATTATAAAGAAATTTTAAATTGTGTAATCAATCTTCTTCGCAGAATCAGCATCTACAGAAGACTGGCTTATTCTTATGTGTTAATTGTAGTAATATCCACTCTGATACTTGGCTCCTCGGCATCTGTTATCAGCACTCAGGTTATTAATACCAGTATTTCAAGAAGTACCCAGCTTGTATTGAATAATCTGACAGAAAATCTGGATATGAAGCTTAGGACCTATGAAAGCCTTGTGAACCAATTGGGATATAATACAAAACTCAGGACTCTTCTAAAAGACAGCAGAGAACTTTATGCCAATACACAGAATCCGGATACTTCAGAAGAGTATCTGGACAGCAAACTGGAAATCGGCAATATCCTTTATAATACGGCGTTTTCCAGAAGTGATATTTTAAATCTGGAAATACTGACGGATTATGATGAGTTTATAGAGCGGGATTCCTCAGGCACGGCGCGGGGAGCGGCATTGGTCGACCCCGAGGCGTACCGGAACGATACTATCTTCAAAACAGCAGTAAATGCCCAGGGGGCGCTTATATGGTTCGATACCTCTAAAAAAACGGGGGAATTCTGCTTTACGCCAAGTATAAATATGGGATACTATATTACGGTGGCAAAAGCTATTCCCGCCAGCTATTCTTCGGATACTCTCGGTGTTATTTTAATGAGTATCCCGATTTCTGCTTTTTCTAATATGGTAAATCTTCACGGCTTATATGATAAAAATGAAGTCGTTTTTCTGGCGGGTGAAAACGGTGTGGTAATAGTATTAAACAGTTCCTACCAGATTCACAATATGCCGGATGAAAAAACAGCCGGCAAAATAGCATCCATGAAAACAGGGATGCTCAGCTACCACAATCAAAAAACAAAGAATAATTCCCTTCTCTTTTTTGCAAACTGCAGCAGAATTAATATGTCCATTGTCTATATGGTGCATAAAAGTGCTTTATACAGCAGTATTTACCTGATACAAAAAATAATGATAACCGTTATATTACTCTGCATTGTCTTTTCCATGCTATTAGCATTTCTGGTGACCAAAAGCATCTCTGTCCCTCTAAAATCACTCCAATACATAATATCCCATACAGGGGATAATGATTTACAGGCCGTATATAAGGATACTCAAAAAGATGAAATCGGATTTTTGGGAGGCCAGTTCAATGAGATGATACATAGAATACAGGAATTACTGAAAAGGCTTCTGGACGAGGAAAAGGCACATAAGAATGAGCAGATTAAGAGAAAGGAAGCAGAGCTTAATGCCCTGCAAATGAATATTAATCCGCACTTTATTTATAATACACTGGACCTTATCCGGTGGAATGCCATATTCGTGGAGCAGGGAAATGGAAAGGTATCTCAGATGCTGGCGGCATTCTCCAAATTACTGCGATTTAATACAAAATACATGGATACTCTGGTGGATATTGAGGAAGAGCTGGAACATGTGAAGTCCTATATTGAAGTGATTAATTTTAAAGATAATTTTACGGTTACATTAAAAATTGATACGCCGGATGATACTGTTCTAAATGGGAGATTACCGAAGCTGACTCTTCAGCCCCTGGTCGAGAATACGGTGAAGCATGGAATTATGGAGTATTGCACCGATATCCTGGTAAACATTAATATAGCAAGGCAGGAGGGGATACTGACCATTACCATTTATGATGACGGCTGTGGCATGGATGCAGTGCAGGTAAGAGAAATCAATGATAATTTGAATAACGGAAGCATGCCTCGGAGCAATATTGGGCTTCGGAATGTAAATGAGCGTATACGGCTTTATTTCGGAGAAGATTACGGCTTGCATGTGGAGAGCAAGGAAGGTGAATTTACCAAAGTTACAATATGTATACCAGAAACCCGGATTGATGAGAAAAACAAGTGATATTGCATAATGAAAATAGATTAATTTTGAATACCTTTTATTAAAAATGGGTCATTTTGTACAAAATTAAACGATGATATAATAAAAATGTAAACAGTATTTACATAAAACAATATCAGGAGGGTTACTATGAAAAAAAAGCTAGTTTCAGTTCTGTTGATTGCGGTAATGGCTCTTTCGCTGTTATCCGGTTGTTCGGGAAAGAAAAACAACGAAGTGTCAAAGACGGATAATACCAATCCAACAGAATCAGCGGCAACAGATGAAGCAGAGCCAACGGAGTCCAATGCAGATAAAAAGCCGGTCACACTTACTATCTGGCAGAATCCGGATGATGAGACGGAAACAGACCGTACTTTAAGAAAACAATTTATGGAGAAATTCCCTTACATCACACTGAATGTGGTTCAGACTCCTGCGGATGCGGATATTCTCTCAGCCATGGCAGCCGGCAATGCTCCTTCCATCTGCATTAACGGTTATCCTCAGTTTAAAACTTTAAGCTATCAGGGGGCATATCTTCCTTTGGACGATTACATAAAAGATTGGCCGGATTGGTCGAATTTCGATCCTGTCCAGATTGAATCTTTTTCCGTTAACGGTTCTGTATACGGTATACCGGGAGGCAAATATGCCCTTGGTATTGCTTATAATAAACGTCATTTTGAAGCTGCCGGCATTACGGAAACACCTAAGACCTGGGATGAGTTCCTTGAAGCCGCTAAGAAACTGACGGTTCCTGACAAACAACAGTATGGCTTTGCCCTTGATATTGCCCAGTGGGGCGGCTGGCAATTCGAAGTATGGGGATGGGCAGCAGGCGGTGAATTCTCCACTGCGGATGCTGATGGTAAGCTGTCCCTGACCTTTACGGATCCTAAGATTGTGGAAGCCGGAGAATTTGTCCGCAAGCTTATAACAGAAAAAGTTGTTGAGCCGGACCTGAATGCCAAGATTGATGATTTGAACAATGATTTTGCTACCGGAAAAGCTTCTATGATTATTGGCGGTCTTGCAGATGTGAGCGGACCTGTATCCAGGGGCATGAAGGCAGAGGATATCGGCTGGTTCAATGTTCCTGCGGGTCCCAGCGGAAAGGGATATAACCTGGCAGGCGGTGACGGCGTGGGTATTCTTTATACCGAAGATAAGGATGTGGCAGATGCGGCCTGGGAATATCTTAAATTCACAAACTCCAAGGAAGCGAAATATATGAGCCTGGATGAAAAATTATCCCAGGGTGCCGTATCACCTTTCATCCCCAGCAGAACAGACCTTGATTTAACAAAATACAATATTGATCCTGAATTACAGAAGGTGTTGGAAGAAGGCTCCAAGTACACCAGAGATGAGTACTATGGAAAAGGTGCCACAGGCTCTTTCCTGGATGATGCGGTAGCCATGTTCGGCGGTGACAGCACCATCGATATCAAAGCTGCCCTGCAGAATGCTCAGGAGAAGGCACAGTCTGCAGTTGATGAGTTCAACGCTTCTCTTGCAAAATAATTCGAACCATTTTCAACCTGTGACTTATGATGGGGATGCTGCAGAAGACCTGGGGCATCCCCAAACTTTAAGGAGGAATTCATGCCTAATAAAAAGAAATCTATCAATTGGTATTTTGTAAAAAAGAAAGGGATGGCAATCACATTTTTGCTCCCCGGCGTACTGGCTACCCTTCTTTTTAAATACTATACCATTGTTGATGCCGTCCGCCTCTCCTTTTACCGTTATGACGTAAGAAAACCCCCGGGCAGATTTGTGGGCCTAAAGAATTTTGAGGCATTGTTTAAGGATCCGGATTACTGGAGGGCATGGAAAAATACCTTTATCTTTCTTGCCCTGGTCCTGCTGATAACTTTTCTGATACCCTTAATTCAGGCTTTGTTTTTAGAGCCTCTGACCCGTTTTCAGAATCTTGCCTCTACTCTTTATATTCTTCCGGCTCTTATACCCGGAACTATCACCATTGTATTGTGGAAGTGGATATGGAATCCCTCTTACGGTGCGGCCAATTACCTCTTAAAGCTGATAGGAGTATCCTCCCAGTCCTGGATGTCGGATACCCGTATGGTGAAGTTTTGTATTGTATTTCCGGGTATCATAGGCGGAGGACTTGGGGTGCTGATCTATCTGTCCGCTATCTACGGAATTTCAGAAGATGTAAAAGAAGCCGCCAGGTTGGACGGCTGTGTAGGATTTAAAAGGATACTTTATATTACACTGCCTAATATAAAATTTATTATATTTATTAATTTCGTTATGTCTATTATCGGCTCCATGCAGATGATGGATAATATTTACCAGTATACCAATGGCGGTCCTGCCCTTGCGTCGGAATCTGCAGCCCTCTATGTGTATCATCAATATATGAATAAATATAATTACGGTCAGGGAAGTGCCGCTTCTTTATTACTAATGGCGGTAATAGCCCTGTTAACATTAATACAGCTGCGAATAAATGAGAAGCAAGACTAGGAGGTTGGAATGAAAAGAAACAGGACAGAATTGCCGCTTCGCATAACAGCTTACATTGTTTCGGCTATCTTTATCATTGCCATGCTTTTTCCGTTGATATATATCGGAAGTTTGGCGATGCAGACGGAAAATGCTATCTATACCTATCCGCCGAAATTTGTTCCGCCCATGGCAAAGAGCGTACGAATCGTTCTTGATTACAGTAAATATTCCGACCTGCCGGAAGATGAGCTTAAGGATACGATATTAAGGGATGCAACCCTTGCCATGTATTCTACCACTTATGAGCTAGAGCATGCAGGGGAGAATATTGGAGAAGTCATCGTCTATGGAACGATGAATGGAAAGGATATCTTTTATTCCAGAGTTCACAATGTCTTCTTAAGAATTCAGATGCAGTTTGGAGTTTACCGCAAATGCAGGGTAGAGCCGGGGGTTCTGTTATATGGAGACCGTTATATTACATCCGCTAATACCATCGGATATACCTTTAACGCAGATGGAACAGCCAAGAAAAACCAGATTACCTCCATAGGAACTGAGGATATTCTGCAGACGGTCCAGTCTCAATTGGAGGGCAAGTTTCAGACTTCAGGCACATTAAGCGGATTGCAGATAAAATCTAATATATTATTGCTGTTTGAAAATTTTGTACAGTATTTTAAGGTTCCTCAAATTGCATACCATGATTATGAGAATGTGAGAAAATTCAGTTTCCTGGCATTTATGGGAAATACTTTTTTAACGGTAGGATGGGTCATGTTCTGTCAGACAATGATACCCGCTATCACGGCATATCCCTTATCCAAACTGTTAAAGAAAAAGACCACAAGTTTGGTGCTGCTATTTTTCCTTGCTACTATGATGATACCTTATGTTGTTGTCATGATACCACAGCTGCTTTTGATAAAGAACCTGGGACTGTTAAATACCTATGCCGGTATGCTCTTACCCGCTCTTTGTCCCGCTCCCTTTGCTATCTATCTGTACAAAGGCTTTTTTGACAGGATACCTCTTTCTTATTTTGAAGCTGCCAGGATAGATGGAGCAGGGGAAGTCTACAGTTTTACAAAGATATGCCTCCCTATGTCAAAGTCCATACTCTTTTTACAGGCACTTCAGGCTTTCCTGTGGGGCTGGGGGGATTTTATGTGGTACTACATGGTTGCCAACAGACCGAACCTGTGGACTCTGAACGTGGCAATCTATACTTTTTCACAAATGACGGATGCCGTTAAGCAGAACTTCCTGATGGGAATGTCATTTGCCACCATATTGCCCATTCTCATAATTGCCTCCCTGTTCTCAAAGCAGATAAAGCAAAGCGTCATGGGCTCGGGGATTAAGGAGTAGTAGTTAGGTTGAAAAACAAAAAGACTGTTTTTCAACTACAGATTCAGGGATATCAAATCGAAGATTTGATATCCACGAAAGGAGTTAGGTTGAAAAACAAAAAGCTGTTTTTCAACTACAGATTCAGGGATATCCAATCAAAGATTGGATATTCACGAAAGGGGTTAATATGAAAATTAGACTTGGATGTATCGGACTTGGCGGGATTGCCTGCGGCGGGCACCTGCCCCAGCTAAAGGAATGTGAAGATTTTATATTGACGGCAATCTGTGACATTGACGAGGCGCGTCTTGCCACAGTAGGCGAGGAATATCATATTGCTCCATCCAGAAGATATACGGATTACCATAAATTGATAGCCTGCGAGGATATTGATGCCGTTGATATCTGTACACCCAATGACTGTCATTTTGAGATTGCTATGGAAGCTGCACGGGCAGGAAAAACAATTTCCCTGGAAAAGCCGGTAACCTTAAACGAAGAGGAAGCCAGACAGCTTAGGGATAGCATTTTAGAGGCCGGTGTAGCAAATATGGTATGCTTCTCTTACCGTTACAAGGCAGCAGCCAGATATGCCAGAGCCTTGGTACAGAAGGGAGCAATAGGGAGGCTGCATCACGTGGATTTTCAGTATTTTCAGGGCTGGGGTCTGGAAGAGGAAAAAGTACCGCTTGTATGGAGGTTCCAAAAGACACGTTCGGGTTCCGGAGCTCTGGGGGATTTAGGTTCCCATGGCCTTGACCTGGTACGTTTTGTGACAGGAAAAGAATACAAAAGTGTCATAGGCCAAAGCAAGACCATTGTAAAGGAAAGGGAACTGGTGGACGAAAGCGGCAGCAGGAGCAAAAGCTCCGGAATTGTGGATGTAGATGATTATTGCAACTGCATGGCGGAGATGGAAGAGGACATTGCAGTCAGTTTTCTTATTACGAGACTTGCCTTTGGAAGAGGGAATTATCAAAGAATGGAATTGTATGGAAGCAAAGGCGCAATTATTTATAAATTAGATGAGGTACCGGGCCTTGATGAGCTGGAGGTTTGCACTTTAAGCGGAGAAAATGAGAGAATATACCGCAGTGTCCCAATACCGGAGGAATACAAAAAGCTGCAGCTGCAGGACTTTGCAGATATTATTAAGAAGAAATCGGATGGTTTATCGGCATCTATAGAAGATGGATTTATAAATCAGAGGCTTATAGATTGTATCCTGCTTTCACAGGAAAAGAAAAGCTGGATAGAATTATGAAAGGAGATTAGCTGTGGGAAAAGCAAGGGTAACCGTATGGAATGAATATTTGCATGAGATTGAACTGGAGGAAATTGCAAAGATTTATCCGGAGGGAATACATGGCTGTATTGCCGGATTTTTAAAGGAGGCAGGGTATGACACAAAAACTGCGGTATTAAGACAGCCGGAGCACGGTCTTACCAGAGAGGTACTGGAGGATACCGACGTTTTAATATGGTGGGGTCATAAGGCACATCATGAAGTAGAGGATAAAATAGTAGAACGTGTTCATGAATATGTTACCCAGAAAGGAATGGGCCTGATTGTACTGCATTCCGGCCATGCTTCGAAGATATTCCAGAAGGTGTGCGGAACCAATACGGGGTATCTGAAATGGAGAGAGGACGGAGAGAAAGAAATCCTGTGGGTGACTGACCCATCCCATCCCATTGCCAGAGGTCTTGAAGAAAAGATTATCATACCCGAAGAAGAGATGTACGGGGAACATTTTAATATTCCCATGCCGGATGCGCAAGTCTTTGTAAGCTGGTTCCAGGGAGGAGAGGTGTTTCGGAGCGGAGTTTGTTTCCACAGAGGAAAAGGCAGGATATTTTACTTCCGGCCCGGGCATGAAGCTTTCCCGATCTACCATATGCCTGAAATACAGAAAGTAATTATAAATGCGGTGGATTGGGCCTGCAATACTGACCTGCCGGAGTTTACTTATGGTAATACCCAGCCGGTAGTACCCTTTGAGAAAGAAAAAGAGTTCAAGGGAATTACGGGAAGACATGATTCCTTTAAAATATAAAAATTAAATAGTGAAAAGAATAACCCTGCCTTATGCATCAAGGATACTTCTAGTTAACATCAGATATTTATTATCTGTAACAGGAATCATCTTACATAAGGCAGGGATTTTAATTATAGAGAAGTTTGCAAATGGAACATAATACTCCATTTTAAACTACAAAGGAATACTTTCTAAGGTCAGGAGAGAGTGTTTCATACAAATGGAGAATAAACAATAAAAGAGGTGGTCATTTTCGTGTCACTGCAAAACAGGTAAAAGGAGGTTGGAAACTATTATTATAACAAAAAAAGAAGGAGGGTTAAGAAATGTTACTTAGGGGAAAGCAAAAATTTACTAGAAAATCGGCTTATTTTTTCGTAAGTGTGTTAATGGTACTGACAATGATGATTTGCGGCGGAATTAAAATGCTGACCATCAATGCCGAGACAGTAACAAGAGAAGCCAGTATTTCATTTTCAGGTGGGGCAGTCCTGATAAATGGCTTCAATGATTCCTATGGCTGGGGACTTAAATATGCGGACAACCTTGATACTCAAAACGGAGTGACCGGCTTAAAAATGAAAGATCAGTTAGAACTTATCGTAACCAATCCGGACTTCCTGACCAGTGAACCGGTTGAGGCAACCATTACGGTTAACTACTATGAGTATGGCGCATATAATCCGGATAACAATGAAATGTATGTCCGCTGCTCCAACTCGTCAAACCAGTATTACGGCGATTCTTTCGGCAAGATATTGCCGCCGGATGAAGTGGGGTATCAGACCGTTACCTATACCGTTGACAAGGCATTATTTGAACATAATCTGTTCAGTGACAATCATGTAGGTAAAGACTTTGTACTGTACCAGCGCGGCAGGCAGATTCTGCTGCTGGATGTGAAAATCTCTTATACTTCAGAGATTCAGGATGAAACACCCGTATCCGATTCTGAAATTACAAAAGTTACGGCACCTGCCTACAGGTCCGATATTAACGACAATACGGTCAATGTGAAGTTTGAAAACGGCAAAGGCACCAAAGCTGTCGTATATGCACAGCAGCAGCCGGGTGACCTAAGTGTAAGCAGTAATGGGACACGCAGTCTTGTGACAGAAGTAAATATGGTAAACGGCCGGGGCAGCTTCCCTTTCCCTGCCAGCACCTACCCGAAAGGACCTATTGCATTACAGATACAGGTGCTTAATGCGGATAACAGTGTTGTAGATAATTGCTATCTTCAGCTCTACAATAACGCAGGGGTTGCCTGGAAGACCGGTCTTGCAAATGCGGCGGTAAATTCTGTGACAGACGGTATGGAAGTTGCGTACTCCGATGATTTTAAAACCATGCCCGCAATTAATAGGACAGGTATCGGTGCAGCTTATGCATCTGCCAAGGTAGACGAAGCACGGGGAGGAATGTTTGGCTGGGCGGCATTTGAGGATTTTGGCGGAGCTTTTGACCCCTTTAGTATTGCAGGCGGGGAGTATATGAACCTGACCACGACCTATCATCCTACGGGTTATGTCAATAATGATTATTGGAAGCAGAAGGTAACCACAGGATATTTAAGTTCCATGGCTCAGGACGGAAGCGGCTTTAAGACCCAGGGCGGTGCTAACCAATACTTTGAATGCAGGATGTTCTGCGGGCCGAATCCAGGAATGTGGCCGGCTTTCTGGCTGCTGACTGCTAATGGTTATGTGCAGAACTCCGCTGAGAATAAGAAATATTCCGATGAATTGGATATCCTGGAAGGTTATATGGGAACTCCAAGCGGTTATCAGACTGCCTGGCATCAATGGGGCTACAACACCAATCTGGGGGGAGGGCTTTCAAACCCTCTGGAGACAGAAGCTTTCAGTAATATCAATCTTGCAATGGGCTTTCATACCTTTGGTGTGTATATTACAAAGGAAACCACTTATTATTACTGCGATAATAATCTGGTAACTTCCCATAAAACCTTGCCATATTCCTGGGAGTACGGAAACTATTTTATCATTAATGCGGCACTTTCCGACCATTATGGGATTAATGGCAGCGCAAACGACCCCTTCGAAAATTTCGAAGTAGAAAATGGTTTTACACGCTATGGGAATGAATGCAATACCTATGTGGACTGGGTACGTGTTTATGAAGACAGCCAGGATACGGTAAGGTTTGAAGCAAACTCACAGTCAGTAAATGTAACGGCAGGAGATACGGTAAATATTAAGATTAACCGTAATAATGCCGCCCGGACACTGTCAGGCGAATATGAGCTTACCATGCCGGCTGACTGGCAGATCTTTGTAAACGGAGCCTTCACCGGAGCAGATAAAATATCTTTTGCAGCGGGAAGCAGCGTGGACAGCCTGTTGTTTAAAGTACCGGAAGATTATACGGATACAAATGGCCAGGTTGAAATCACACCGGTGGCAGGCGGCGTCCGTTATGCCTCCCTGAAAATTACCATGAAAGCACAGGCAGAGGAGGGTACCCTGGTCCGTGTGGACAAATCCACTTATAAGTATGTGAATACAAGCGGCGGCACCTCAGGCTCCTGGTCAACTTATGATCCTTCCGCAAACGAGATAAGCTATTTCAATTTCTTAAACGGCGGCTGGTGGAATGAAGGCTGGAGCTGGATGCATGACAGGGTAAGCAATAACGGTTCCTTTACCTTTACTTTTACAGGTAATTCTATAAAGATGTATACCATTAATTATGATGGAGGCGGTAAGTTAGAGCTTTATCTGGATGGTGATTATCAAAGTACCTATAACACGTATTCTGCCATAGAGGCAGCAAATCAGCTTGCTTTTTCGGCGGACAATCTTGAGGAGAAGCAGCATGTACTATTGGTTAAGACAGTCTCCCAGGATAACAGTGATGGTATGCACAACCGGATTGACGCTTTTGAATATACCTACAGGGAAGACCCTACGGTGCCGAAGTTTACTTTGGAGACTCCAAAGTTCGAACCAGGTGCCGGAGAAACCTTTGATGTTATAATTTCACGTAACGGAGCGGCTCTGACTACCTTCGGCCAATATGCGGTCACACTGCCTTCTGACCTTTGGCAGGTAGTAAGCGGTACGGATTTCACAACAAATAAGCAGGAGGATATTATCCGTATCAAGACCCCTGCCAGTAATTACGAAGGGCGTACCGATATTATTTCAATTACACCGACGATAGACGGCAAGACCTATGGGGTGATGAAAGTCAGCGTAAAAGCACCGGACCCGCAGGCTGCACCGGATATTGCAATCACCGGTGAACGGGTGTCTGTCAATAAAACAACTTATCCCTATGTAAGCAGTTCCGGCGGGACCAGCGGCAGCTGGAGCCAATTCAATAGAGCCAGCCAGTCAAAGGATTACTTCGTATTTAACGGAGGCTGGTGGAATGACGGCTGGAGCTGGATGTATACACAGGCCAGTAAAGGTCAGACTCTCGACTTTAACTTTGAGGGAGCAGGGGTGGCCCTTTATGCAAATTATAATGATTCCGGAACGGATTTTGATGTGTATTTAGACGGCATCAGGCAGGGCTCCTACAATTCCAATGGAAGTGCAGGTTCCTTAAGAGTATTCAGCAAGGAGGGTCTGGCACCGGGATACCATACTCTGCAGGTTCAGGTAACCAGCAATACCGGCTATGTCTGCCTTGACGGATTTGACTATGATTATGTTGCTTCCACCGAACCAAGATTATTCGAGGTGAATGCAGGCACCTACTCTTACAAGAGCACCTCGGGAGATACAAGCGGTTCCTGGTCGGCCTTTGACAGTACAACCCAGAGCAATAAGTATTTTACCTTTTACACCGGCAGTTGGTGGAGTGACGGCTGGGGTTGGATGTACATGCATGGCAATAAGGCCTCTGACGGCGGTGCGTTGGATTTTACCTTTAACGGGACTTCCGTTTCTGTATTTATGCGCACCTATGACCAGGGCGGCAAGCTGAAAGCATATCTGGACGGCGATTACGTTGGGGATATTGATTCACTGACCGGCAGCACGGTTAATAATAATAAAGTATTTACCTTATCCGGCCTGCGGGGCGGTTCACACACCCTTAAACTGGCAGTGGAGGGGGATGACAGCCGCGGGGATGTTGTTATTACCGGCTTTGAATACCTGTATGATCCTACGGCAGCAGTTGCTTCCTTTGAAAGTGAGGCATCCGTGAATGTTACTCCCGGTGAAAATGTATCCATTACAATTAACCGGAATGAGGCGGCACAGGCTCTTAATGGCACCTACAGTGTGGCGTTTCCTGACAGCGGGGACTGGTCTGTTATATCCGGAGGGGATTTTATAGCCGGTAATGCGGCGGATACCCTTGTGGTACATGTGTCATCGGATTATATGTCACAAAAAGGTGTTGTTACAATTACTCCTGTAGGTTCCGACGGAGTAAAATATCCGGTGGTTAAGATAACAGCCGTAGCACCTAAAACAGCGCCTAAGAATATTGTCTCATTGATATCTCCGGCTTACCGTACGGATTTGGAGGGCCAGACGACGATGGAATTCATCGCGCCCGGCGGCTATACTACTGCCCGGGCATATATAGTCTATGCGCCGGATTCCTCAGACAGCAGCCCAAAGGGTCATGCGGTCACTCTGGCAGATGTCAGCCTGAATGACGAAGGTAAGGGCTCTTTTACTTTCAATGGGGACTTGCTGCCCTATGGGCCTGTCTGCGTGAAAATTCTGGCTGCAAAGGCAGATGGAACGACCTGTGACGGCTACTTCCAGTTCTATAATAAAGGCGGTATTAAATGGAACACCGGACTTGAGAATACACCGATACCCGCACAGCTTCAGGAGCTTAACATGGCACTTACCTTCAGTGATGATTTTAAGACCATGCCGGCTATATCAGCTACAGGTAAAGACAGCAATGGAAACCGCACCACTTATACCTCCCATAAACCGGATTACCAGGATTACGGAGATGCTCTTTTTGCTTCTTATGAGGGAGCTTATAATCCCTTTAAGCAAATTGACGACTATTTAAAGATTACTACGACGAAATACGATGAGAAACTGCCCTCATCTGTGGATTACTGGCAGCGCTACTATACTACCGGCTTCTTAAGTTCTCTGGGAGATGACGGCCAGGGCTTTAAGACCAAAGGCTATGCGGACCAGTATTTTGAGTGCCGTTTCTTTATTGGTGCCAATCCTGAACAGTGGCCGGCCTTTTGGACGCTTTCTTCTTTAAATGGTACCTCCACGGACGAGCTGGATATCATAGAAGCTTATCCGCCCACGCTGAACGGCTATTCCATTGCGACTCACCAGTGGAACTACAATACCGGCCTTGGCGGCGGTAAAGGTGTTAATACGGAAGAGGTACTGGGAGGACTGCAGGGCAACATTGCCATGGGTTTCCATACTTATGGCTGTCTTATAACGGAGGAGTATACCTACTATTATTTTGACAATGTGGAAGTTTACCGTGAAAAGACATTGCCTTATTCCTGGAGAGACGGAAACTATTTTCTTGTTAATAATGCCATGCAGTTAAAGGCCTTTGCGGATGGTTATGGCTTTGACCGGTACGGCAACCAGTCGGATATGTATATTGACTGGATCAGGGTATTTGAGCAGCCCCAGGCAAATGTAATTTTTGATAAGACAGAGGTAGGCAGTAAAAATGTGGCACCCGGGCAGGACATTTCCATCGGCATTAATCGCGTTACTGCCGGCGCCAAAGCCTTAAGCGGTACTTATGATATTACGATGCCGGTCGGCTGGAGTGTTGTCTCCGGTGCTGATTTTACCGCCGGCGCAGACAGGGATGTCCTTGTCCTGCACGTACCGGATAATTATGCGAAATACAGCAGCGATCTTATCATAACGCCGGTTGCTTCAGACGGAACAAGATATAAAGCAATTACAATACCGACGGTTAATACGGATAATTCCCTTGCTGTGTCCATCTACCCGGTGCTTAATCAGGCAGGAACCGGCTATGAGGTGGCAGTTGCCCTTAAAAACACCCGTACCTCCGGAAGTCTGGAGGGCGGTACTATTACCTTGCAGGAACCGGCCTCCATGGCAGGCAGCTATACCTTTGGTTCCATACCGACAGGGGAAACACAAATGATACTGATTCCGGCAGATATATTATCTGATATGCAGTTAACGGAATTTACTTTCCATATTGTAAGAGATGACGGGTATGACCGTACTTTTACAAAGAAAATAAGCAGCCTGACGGCAACCAAAGTGAAGGTCTCCTCACTGATTACCATCGATGGAAATATACAGGGCGGCGAATGGGAAGGCGCAGGAGTGATAGAATTAGGAGAAGGACAGTATGTTTCCACGGGTATAAGCACCTGGGGCGGTCTGAGTGACCAATCGGCAAAAGCAGTATGTGAAATGGGATGAGAATAATCTGTATCTTGCCCTTGAGGTTACGGATGACATTCATTACATGGAAGCTTCTGATGTATATAATTCCTGGGGAGCCGACAGTCTGCAGATATCCTTCGATCCTCTTCGTATGGCCGGATATGGAGCCAATGACAATCATATCAGGTTCATTGCTTCTTATAATGCAGGAACCGATACCTCCTCCCTGGGAGTAGAGTCCTGGGGACCGATTCAGGGGGCAGCTTTAAGTGATATCAGGTATAAGTTTACCCGTGATGAAGCAAATAAGAAAACTATCTATGAGATAGCTTTCCCCTGGAAGACCATCCTGACAACCGACAGGCTGCCGGCAAAGGCAAACCTGACCGATTTAGGCATTTCTGTTCTTGTAAATGACAATGATGCCAACGGCAGAGAAGGCTGGATTAAGTACATGGACGGTATAGCCACCGGAAAGGACCCGTCGCAGTTTGGAGATTTAATCCTGACAGATGCCGATAGTTTAGTAAGTTTACGGGTTGTAAAGATGCCTGCCGGATGGTAATTTGCTGTTGCCGGGAAAGAAACTGTTCTATCTTTTGCCTTGTCACTTTAAGTTTTTGAAATCCATTAGTGTCAGTCCGGTTTCTTTCTTAAAAAGCTTGGTGAAATAGGAGTATTTGTCATAACCTACTTTGTCAGAAATCAGATTGATGGACAGGCTGGTGTCAGAAAGCAGTTTCTTGGCAATTTCTAGTGCAAAGATATAATGCAGCATAAAAGCGGGAAAAGAGAAAGTACGACTTTAGGGTGTATTTTCTCTTTTTCTGACATCACCTGTTGAACCGGATGAAATAGAATTCTTTGTAAAACATTATGATTGATTTTTGCCGCCGCATATCTTATAATGAAATAAATACATAGTGTCAGGGGAATGAAGTTCTCCCAAAGTCGATAGACTAAACCGCTGAACAAGCTGATGACTTCTGGTAAAACAGAGTCGTTGGCTTTTTTTATTGCAGGTAAAAGCAGCAATGGCTCTTTAGAATAATTGGGAAGGCAGGTAAAAATATGGGAAAATGTCTGATGCGTATCATTATAAACGAGGAACGGAATAATAAAGAAGCGGCCTATGATGATATTATCCGTTACCTATGGCAGAAAGACGTACCTGGAGTAACAGTATTTAGAAGTGTGGCAAGTCTTGACAATAAGAAGCAGTTACACTATCACGTACTGGAGGATATATATTTCGATGATCTTGCTATTATAATTGAAGCGGTCATGGAAAGATTGTTAGCGGATAATTTGGTGGAAGATCTGGAAATCCTGGTGGGCAGAGGGCAGATCAGCCTGTATAACGAAAGGGAAGAGGGGGAAGCAGTTATGGACCTGATGTACGATGTAAGAGTATACACACGTGAACATGAGATGCTGCTTAAACGCAGTGAATATGAAAAAGTACTGCAAATGCTGGATGAGGCAGGGGTAAAGTGGGCCACCGTATCCAAAGGAGTTGCCGGTTACGGCAAGGATCATAAATTAAAACGGCAGAGTATTTTTTCTTTAAGCACCAATGAGCCGATTCTAATTGAATGCCTGACACCCGGGGATATGCTGGAGGAGGTCTTAAAGAAAATCGACGGCATCCTATCCGAAGGAATTATTTGTACCATACCGGCTCAGGTATATAGAAATAAATAATAGAAAGCAACAGGGAATGAGGTTTCCCTTGGCTATGCCGAAATGCTGAAAAGCTGATGACTTCTGTTTTTAAAACAGAAGTCATTTTTTTTAAAACTGGGAAAAAGGAGGATATTGTAATGAAATATGAAAGTATTTTATATCCGAAAATAATAGCAAACAGGCAGGAAATTACGGAAATACCGGACTTTTTCGGTGACTTGAAGCTTGACAAAGTTGTGGATGCCATAACGGCCGGAGTGAAAGAATTTGACTTAAAGCCGTTGTTCTTTACTGCTTTGCATAGGGAGGATGAAATCTTATACCGGCAGGAGGTCATGAAGGAATTTGAAAACAGGGCTGTATTGGGAAGTATCAAAAGATTTGCAAAAAATATCAATATGGTTCTGACAATGCTGCAGGCAATCAGCAAGAATCTGTCGGAGCCAGGCAGTTACAGCAATAACTATCTGGAAAAAGGCAGGTTTTTAGATTCAGTAAATAACTATTGCGCTGCAATTCATAATCTCATACAGGATTTGGACAGTGCGAAGTTAGCTTCACGGGGGCTTTCGGCGTTTCAGGAATATATAAAGGGATATGCGGAGTCGGACATCTTCCTTTCCTTGCAGAGGGAAACCGGCAGTTTAAAAGAGGCCTTATCCACCGTGCATTATTGTATGCTGATTCGGAGCGGCTGTATAAAAGTCCGTAAATACGATGATGAGATTGATTATACACCTGAAATTGAAGACATTTTTCAGAAGTTCCGGCAAGGGGCAGTGAAAGATTACAGGCAGAAAGTATCCGAAGAACCTTATGCCGGGCATGTAGAAGCGGCAGTATTGAATCTGGTGTCTAAATTATATCCCGATATCTTTTCGGACTTAAATAGGTTTTGCGTAAAGAATATGGGCTTTATTGACCGGGCAATTTCTTCCTTTGCAAGGGATGTACAGTTTTATATTGCCTGTATAGATTATATGGAGAAATTTAAAGAACGAAATCTTAAGTTTTGTTATCCTCGTATCAATACCGCCGGTAAAAGGATATACGATAACGAAGGCTTTGACCTGGCGCTGGCGGACAGTCTGATAGAGCAGAATAAACCCGTGGTATGTAATGATTTTTATTTGGAAGAGCAGGAGAGAATCATCGTTGTGACAGGTCCGAACCAGGGAGGTAAGACCACCTTTGCCAGAGTATTCGGGCAACTGCATCATTTTGCCAGTCTGGGCTGTCCTGTTGCGGGAAGAGAGGCATGTTTATTTATGGCAGACAGGATTTTTACCCACTTTGAGCGGGAAGAGAATATTCAAAACCACAGCGGCAAGCTGCAGGATGACCTGATTCGAATACATGACATTCTAAATTACGCTACAAAGGACAGCATTATTATTATGAATGAAATACTCTCTTCCACAGCATTAAAGGATGCGGTTTCCATAGGAAAGAAACTTATGGACCAGATTATCCGGTTGGATTCTTTGTGTGTGTTCGTGACTTTTCTGGATGAACTTGCTTCTTATGGAGAAACGATTGTAAGTATGGTCAGTACCATAGAGCCGGAAGTTCCGGTGCAAAGGACCTATAAAATCATCAGAGGTCCCGCGGATGGTATTGCATATGCCATCCACATAGCGCAAAAATACCGGCTTACCTATAATTGTCTGAAGGAGAGGATTAAAGATGAAAGTGCATCTGATGTATTGTGACAGTGACTTTGAGAAGGATTTAAAAATAACGCCTCATCAGCTGATACTGATACAGGACTTGGAACTGGATAGACTGTTTGGTGCAATGGCAAAGGATGATAAGATTATATTGGAGGTAGTAAGGAAGGCAGTTTTAAATAGTCTTGAGAAGAAGGAAGAAATCCTGTACCGCCAGGATATCTTAAAGGATTGTATCAGGAATCCTGCTGTTATAAGAAAGCTATATACTATTGCTGCCACAGCTCTTGAAAGGAAAAAGAAAACCTGGTGGAGTGTTTCCAGTATGTATCTGTCCTCCATACTAAGCGGTTCGGTTGAACTGCTGCAGATTTTTGCAGAAATGCTGCGGGAAATACGGGACATTGCCGGGGAGCAGGAGGGGAAGTTCCAGTCAAAAGGGTTTACAGCACTGTTCTCCATGATGAAAGAAGAATTAAATGATGACTATATGTCTGTTATGGAAAAGTATTTGGAAGAGTTAAGATTTCAAGAAGGAATTTTGATCAGTGCCAGACTTGGAAATTACAACCAAGGTGTACAGTATGTGCTTCGCAGTGAAAAGAATACAAAGCACCGCTGGCTGAAATGGAGCTTTGCGCCAAGTTACACTATTGCTCCAAGGGATGACAGTGCAAGTACGGACTTATCCAAAAGGCAGGACAGGGCAATCAATCTTACGACAAGCGCCCTTGCTCAGTCCGCAGATCATGTCCTTAGTTTTTTTATGATGTTACAGGCGGAACTGGCTTTTTATGTAGGATGCCTTAATCTCTACGAACAGTTATCCGGTAAAGGAGAGCCTGTGGTTTTTCCTGTGGCCTATGACTGCCATGACCGAAGGTTTTCCGTTAAGGGCTTATATGATGTGAGCCTTTCACTGGCTTTAAAAGAGAGGGTCGTGGGGAATCATATTCATGGAGACGGGAAAGGGCTTGTCATTATCACAGGAGCAAACCAGGGAGGCAAATCAACTTTTTTACGAAGTGCAGGGCAGGCACAGTTAATGATGCAATGCGGTATGTTTGTTCCGGCAGAAGATTTTGGGGCCAATATTTGCACAGGAGTATTTACCCATTTTAAGAAAGAAGAGGATTCCGGGATGAAAAGCGGTAAATTAGATGAAGAACTTGCAAGAATGAACGATATTGTAAACGAGCTCAGGCCCAATAATTTTATTCTCTTCAATGAGTCCTTTGCCTCTACAAATGAAAAAGAGGGGTCTGAAATCGGGCGCCAGATTGTCCGCGCCCTTCTTGAGAAGCAGATTAAGGTATTCTTTGTAAGCCATCTTTATGACTTCTCCCATGGCTTTTATGAGCAGAGAACTGATAATATACTTTTCCTTCGGGCGCAAAGATATTCCGATGGAAACCGGACTTTCTGTCTTGATGAGGGAGAACCACTGCCGACCAGCTATGGGGAAGATATTTATAATAAGATTTTCGACAGGGCGAATACATGAAAATGGTTGGTAGAATTTTACAAGAAAGAAGGGATGTTTTTCCACTAAAGTGACTGTTGATTCTTATCTTCAATAGTGATAAAATGGTAACAAGGGATGAAGCTCCCTTTGGAATAATCCAAAACTGCTGTATAGGCTGATAGCTTCTACGAATAATCGTAGAGCTGTCAGCCTTTTTTTATTCCATTATATTAAATGTCAAAGGAGATGGACAAATGTCAAAGATCAGTTTAGTAAGAGCAAGAGAAATACTGGATTCCCGCGGGAATCCTACAGTTGAAGTTGATGTTGAACTTGACAATGGCATCACAGGAAGAGCCGCCGTACCTTCCGGAGCTTCAACAGGTACGAGGGAAGCCATGGAGCTCCGGGACAACGATAAAAGCAGGTTCCACGGAAAAGGTGTAAAAAGTGTCGTAGATAATATAACTAACATCATTACACCCGAAATACTGGGCCTTAATGTGCTGGAGCAGAGAAAACTCGACCATCTGCTAATTTCACTGGATGGCACGAAGAATAAATCACGGCTTGGAGCAAATGCAATTCTGGGCGTTTCCCTGGCAGCGGCAAGAGCAGCTTCCAACTGCTTGAACATTCCTCTATTTAGGTATATCGGCGGTTCCAATTCCTGTGAATTGCCGGTTCCTATGATGAATATATTAAATGGAGGAAAACATGCCGATAACACGGTGGATGTACAGGAATTCATGATTATGCCTGTTGGCGCAGACAGTTTTGCAGCCGCGCTGAGAATGTGTGCAGAAGTCTACCAGACCTTAAAAACGGTTATTAAAGGCAGAGGACTTAATACGGCTGTAGGGGATGAAGGTGGCTTCGCACCTGATCTTGTTACGAACGAAGAAGCACTGAAACTGATTGTGGAGGCCATTGAAAAGACCGGCTACAGGCCCGGTGAAGATATCTCTATAGCCATAGACCCTGCCGCTTCTGAATTTTATATTGACGGAAAGTATGTATTCCAGGGGGAAAAAGTGAGCCGCAGCAGTGAAGAGATGATATCCCTCTATTCGGACTGGATTAACAAATACCCCATTGTTTCCCTGGAAGACGGCCTCTCGGAAGATGATTGGGAGGGATGGGCTTCTTTAACAGCAAAGCTTGGTAAAAAAGTACAGTTGGTAGGAGATGATATTTTCGTAACAAATCCGGAGATTTTACAGGAAGGTATCAATCGGAATATTGCAAATTCCATTCTGATAAAGCTGAATCAGATCGGTACACTTACCGAGACCCTTGATACAATCCAGATGGCGCAGAAGGCCGGTTATACCACAGTTATTTCCCACCGTTCCGGAGAAACGGAAGATACTACCATGGCAGATGTGGCAGTTGCGGTAAATGCCGGGCAGATTAAAAGTGGTGCTCCCTGCAGAACGGAAAGAATAATGAAGTATAACCAGCTGCTGCGGATAGAAGAACTCTTAGGAAACAGCGCTGTGTTTAAAGGAAAGACCGTTTTTTATAGCACAAAGAAGTAACAGACAGGGCATAGCCTTCACTTTATAGTGGAGGCTAAGCCCTGGAGGCAGGCCTCCTGTAAATAATGATGTATGCCCATTGGGAAGTTTACTGCCGTATGCCTGAAAACATCGTCTCATGTATTGGGTTACGACGAAGATATGTCTGCGTCGTTACGTTGTCGTTTACCGGGCATGCGGCTACATATTGAAATAAGAGGAGAAGAAAGCGGTGGCATAGATGGCAATTAAAAAAGACTGCAAGGATTGTTTGTATAGAAAAGGAAGAAAATGTTTTCTAAAGGAATGTTTTTTAGAAGAGGAGTTCAGGCAGGAAAAGATAAACAGCCTGAAAGCAGTCTGCAAGCAGATGAAAAGTAAAAAGCTATAACCACAAGTGCAGTTATAGCTTTTGGAGTAATCTATTGATTGTCTCTGCCATATTTAAGTACATTAACGTCTGTTACCATCATCATTCCTTCATTGACCATTTCCTCAATAATGGGAATTGCTTTTTGTATCTGGTCGGTTGTGTCGATTGCTTCAATAACAATCGGCAGGCTTGAACTCAATTCAAGAATGCGGGTGGTATGGATGGCCTTGCCTTTTCCATAGCCTTCTATGCCCCTTGTTACGGTGACACCGGCTATCCCTAATTCCTTTAACTTAAAGACTACGGCATTGTAAAGGTTGTGGCCCTTTAGTTTTGAATCTTCACTCACATAGATTTTTAGTATCTGGCATTTGTCTCCCGGCTTCATCTTATTCCTCCTTTTAAATTAAACAAATAGTGTCTGACCTAATGCAAATCCGATTACATATCCTATAATTCCGACTATAAGAGAGCTTAGAATATATACAAAAGCATTCAGCTTCTCATTCTCCTGAAAAAGATTGAAACTCTCATACATAAAAGTAGAAAAGGTAGTATACGTACCTAAAAAACCGTCACCTAAAAGACGGTATATATTTTTCCCCGTATCAAGACTTGACAAAAGCCCCAGAAGCAGGGCACCGGTGATATTGATTATAAATGTTCCTATGGGAAAAGTTGTTCTGGCTCTCTGAGATATGAGTTTTCCAAGCTGATATCTGGAAAGCCCTCCGAAGATTCCACCTATGCCGACCAGTATTAAATTCATTCTATCACATCGCTTTCATTTTCAATTAGTCTTTCAGTATCTGCCGGATTCAGATCATCCGGTCCCTCTTTATCATGTACTTTCAAAGAGCCGATTTTACGGGCAAGCAGGGCACCGAAATAAGCAACTCCAAGGCCCAGAATAGTGGAAACCGTAATATAGGAAATTGCTGAAAAATAATCGCCGTCTTTCATAAGATTGACACTTTCCTTACAAAATGTTGAAAAGGTAGTATAGGCGCCTAAAAAGCCGGTGGTTATACCAAGTCTGATATCGGCATGGATTTCCCATACTTCAAATGCAATTGTAAGAATAAAAGCCATCAAAAAGGTACCGGTAATATTGATAAACAAAGTATTTATGGGGATATTCTCATGATAGCCCGGTATTTGTACCTGCTCAATGGAATATCGCAGAATAGCACCTGCAAAACCTCCGCAGGCTAAAAAAATATATTTGCGCAAAGTAAAACCTCCTTATAATAAAAAAGCTGATAACCTCTGTATTAAACAGAAGTCATCAGCATTAGATGCGTTTTTGGCAGCACATTGGCAAAGCCAAGAGCAAACCTAAGGGAGAACTTCATTCCCACTTGTGATATTATATAGTAGGAAGCTTCAAAAGTCAAGGCTGATTCATGGATTTGCTATGCATTTGCCGGGATGCGGCCATAAAAGCTTGAAATTAATTCTGTCAAAGGTATTATGCTCATTGAAGTACAAAAATCTTTATGATAAAATAAATTTCATGATTATTCCATATCCACGGCTAAATTGGTAAGGATATATAAATAAGGATATATAAAGGATGAAAGTGAAATAATATGAAGAAACTGTTAGGGAAATTCCAATATAATTCGCCGGTAACACTGACTTTTGCTTTTGTTTCTCTGGCGGTGCTGCTGTTAGGGTATTTAACAAAAGGGCTGTCCACACATTTGCTTTTTAGTGTATACCGTTCCTCTCTGATGGACCCCTTGGCTTATTTTAGGGTGTTTGGCCATGTTCTTGGACATGCCGGCTGGAGCCATTATGCCGGTAATATGGTCCTTTTTCTGGTATTAGGGCCTATCCTGGAAGAAAAGTATAAATCAAAGGATTTCTTTTTCATGATTGCCATTACAGCTCTGGTATCCGGATTATTTTATACGTTTTTTTATCCGGGTGATGTATTATTGGGGGCAAGCGGTATCGTATTCATGATGATAGTTCTATCCTCTGCTGCGGGTATGAAGGGAGGGAGAATTCCTTTGACCCTCATTCTGGTTATAATCGTTTATCTTGGGGGAGAAGTATTAAGTATAGGGGCAAAAGATGGAGTAGCCCATGCCGCCCATATCATAGGCGGAGTCTGCGGGGCAGGCTTTGGACTGGCCCGAAGACGAAGCTGAAAAGGTCTTAAGCAGGAAAGGTCTTAAGCAGGAAAGGCCTTAAGCAGAGAAAGTTTTAAGCAGAAAAAGTATAATAGAAGTGTAAAAATAATCGAAAGAGGTGGTTTAGATGTTAGGTCATTATCTGATGTTTAACAGAAACTGTGAAGAAGCATTGAAAGTTTATGAAAAGGCTTTTGATACAAAAATAGCCGCAATACAGAAATACAAAGATATGCCACAAAGTCCGGATTTTCCTGTAGCTGAGAGTGATTTGGAACTTGTGCTTCATTCGCAGATTGTCATTGACGGAACAGGGATTATGTGTGCAGACAGTGCACAGAACCCTGCATCCGGAAATAATATGTACATTACGTTAACGACAGACAAGGAAGAAATGGTAAAACAAGCCTGGGATATTTTAAAGGAGGACGGAAAGGTATATCTGGAACTTTGCCCGACTTTCTTTGCGAAACTTCATGGGCACTTGCAGGATAAGTTTGGTGTCAACTGGATGTTTTCAGTAGAGTAGCCATCAGGCAATTAATGTGCAAACTTGATGTTGCATACATTTTGGCGGTATCTATACACCGGGAGAAGGTTATATAAAGTCCTTCTCCTTTTTTTATGGACAGAGGCGGAGGGGATGATAAAGTGTTGGGTATCTAAATTGCAATGCACAATTTATCTAAATAGTAGTATTGTTGTCATAGAATCTTTGAAATATAATAATATCATTGATATCATTAAAAATATGTGATATAGACGTTGGCGCAAGCTGACAGAAAAATGGATTACGAACAGTAAAGCAGGATTGGAGAGACAATATGAAATACAATAATCCCATTATCAAAGGGTTTAACCCAGACCCCAGTATATGCAGAGCAGGAGAGGATTACTATCTTGTAACTTCTACCTTTGAGTTCTATCCCGGAGTACCGGTTTATCACAGCAGAAATCTGGTCAACTGGGAGCTGATGAACTATTGCCTTACAAGAAAAAGTCAGGTGAATTTGGAAAACTGCAGAAATTCAGGAGGAATCTATGCTCCGACAATCAGGTATAACGACGGTACTTTTTATATGACCACCACCAATACAAGTAATCTTGGGAACTTTATCGTATCTGCAAAGGATATTACCGGAGAGTGGTCGGAACCTGTGGCTATAGACCAGAGTGGAATAGACCCATCCATTTTGTTTGATGAAGGTAAGACTTATTATTGCAGTGCGTCGGCAGATGAGAACGGGACTTCCTGTATTCTGTTGTGCGAGATTGATATTGCAACAGGAGAAAAGCTGACTGATTCCAAAGTTATTTCTTATGGCTGCGGAGGCAGATACTGCGAGGCACCCCATATTTATAAGATAGGCGAGTTCTACTACCTCATGCTGGCTGAGGGAGGAACGGAGTACGGACATATGACGACCATACAGCGGAGCAAGTCGGCATATGGCCCTTATGTACCCTGTCCCGGTAATCCCATTCTCTCTCATAGAGATGCCATGGGTACTTCTGTGCAGGCGACCGGTCATTCGGATCTGTTTGAAGACCACAAAGGCAACTGGTGGCTGGTAAGCCTTGGAATCCGAACGCTGCCGTGGGTCATGCTTCATAACCTTGGAAGAGAGACCTTTTTAACACCTGTTACCTGGAGTGAAGACGGCTGGCCGGAAGCCGGCGTGAATGGAAGGACAGCCCTTGAGATGGAAGGGCCGCTGCCTGAGAGTCCTGACCGGAAGTCAGAAGATTTTCTGGAGGATTTTAAGTCGGATGAGTTAGGGCTGGATTGGAATTATATTCGTAACCCTATCCTTGAAAACTATGAGCAACGGTCAGGAATTATGAAGTTAAAGGGTACAGAAGCCACTCTTTCTGATTTCTCGCCCACCTTTATAGGCATTCGCCAGAAAGAATTCCATATGAGTGCCAGGACCCTGCTAAATGCAGGAAATATGCAGATTGGTACCTGTGCTGGAATAACGGCATTTTATAATAAGGAATATTATTATGGGCTATGTCTTACCAGAGAAACGGACGGATATTATATAAAACTGATTAATACAATCCACAACTATACCAGTGAGGCAGTCAGCATAAGAACAGAACCAGGAGATGAAATAGAATTAGAGATTGTAACGGGAGTCCAGTATTATAAATTCTATTATATCATCAATACGGAAAGGTTCTATGTAGGACAGGCAGCAACGGCAGGATTGACTACAGAAGGAACTATGACCATGACCTTTACCGGAACTTATCTTGGAATCTATGCGGTAAATGGTACCGCAGAATTTAGAAGATTTTCAGTAAATGAAATCAAAGAAGAGGTATAGAAAAGGTAATCTGATTCTGATGTTATAGGTTAGAGACAGATAAGGCAGATGAATATTTATACAGGCTTAAAGGCACGGAACTTCCGTGCCTTTAGTGAATCTGCGATACTAAATTGGAATGAGCTGACTTCACGTCATGATTATAATAGCGGGTTATAAATATTTGTGTAATAACTCTTTAGGGATATGACAATAATCATTAGGGCACCTATCTAATCTATCTTGATGTTCCTCTGCACTTTTAACGTAATTTATAAGCGGAAGAACTTCCACTACAATTTTGTCCCTATCTGTTCTTTCTGTTATATAATTCTTGGCCTCTTCCAAATGTCGGGACACTTTACTATATACGCCTGTACGGTATTTTTTTCCCACGTCATTACCTTGTTTATTCACACTGTAAGGATCTATAATTTCAAAAAAATAATCCATTAATTGAGAAACAGTTACAATTTCAGGGTCAAATTCTGTTTTTACGCATTCAGCATAACCATCATATTCGCCTTCAAGAGTATTTGAATAACCATTTGCTCGTCCTGCTTGAGTAATAATAACACCTTTTAATGTTTTGATAAATGCTTGTACACCCCAAAGACAGCCGCCTGCAAAATATATTGTTTCAACCATAGTATTCATCTATTTTCTTTCGTTAAATATAAATAATAAGTAGTTAATTCGCCACGGACAAATTCTAAATTCTAATTTCAACAGCTTGGAAGTTATCGACTTCCCGTTATGCTCATAAAAGGAACCCAACTATTCATAACGATTGCCGTTTTTATCGACGAAACAATATTTAACCGAAAAGTCTTTTGCCGGGGCTTCCGTATAAATAATTACATTGTCTTTTGCATCAAGTTTTACTGTTTCTCCTACCATCCCAGATGGTATGTATGTTATTTCCGCATAATCTAAATCAGCTTTATTCGCCCAAAATAAATTGTAAGACTTTTGCTTGATGATAGTGTTCATAAATATTAATTCGTCGTTTTCTCTTGTAATACTTGTTTGAAATTTATATTTACCATTTCCTTGTGGTTCAAATATTGCCAAGCCGTATTTATTGTTAGAGCTGCTATACCCACTGACGATATAACCGTCGATTTTAGTTTCACAGCTAATGCAAACATCACCATCCAGTTGGCTCAATTCACTCAATTGCTGTTCTCTGCTTTCGAGCGTAGAGCCGTCAGGACGAAGCCGCATTACAAAAAAGCTTGCCAATAAGACAACAAATAGTGCACTAACCACACATGGAATAAGATATTTTTTATTTTTCAAATTTTCATTCCCTTCGCCTAATATAAATTATCAGCAGTTAAAAACTACCCATCAGATTTGGATTTATTAAAGAATACCATAAGCAAGGAGAAAAATACAGCATTGATTTAGAAAAGTATTTATAACTTAAAGTTCGCCTTTAATTGACACGGAATACTATCAGTATTATACTTATCGATATGCAAATACTGATATAAGAGGGGTAGCTTATGTATGAATATAATCAGCAGACGATTACAATCCAGGCATTACAGAGAATGCCTTATTATGTTCAGCAATTAAGAACGATGCAGGAGAATAAGATTCAGACGGTATCCGCACCTAGAATTGCCGAGCTGCTGAACCTGAACGAAGTCCAGGTGCGCAAGGATTTTGCTGCTGTTTATACCACAAAGGGAAAACCCAAGACCGGCTTTATGGTTACAGAGCTTCTTCATAATATGGAGGACCTTTTAGGATATCATAATATAAATGAAGCAGTTATAGTAGGGAGCAGCCATCTTTCTCAGGCTATTATATCCGATGAGCGGCTAAAAGGTCTTGGTCTTAAGATCGTGGCAGCTTTTGATTCTGGTTTGGAGCAGGCAGAAAAGGAAATTAACGGGATTAAGATATTACCCCTGGATAAAATCGGTAATCTTTGCCGCCGGATGAATATACATATTGGTATAATTGCGGACACAGGCTTTCAGGCACAGGTAGTCTGTGATCAACTGGTAGCAGGAGGTATTATTGCTATCTGGAATTTCACGGAAGAACATTTGTCTGTGCCGGACTATGTCAAGGTTAAGGATGAGAATTTTACGGCATCCTATGCTATATTAACTAATCATTTAAAGAGAAATTTGTAATAAGCGACTAATACATGGTTTTCAAATTACCCGACCGATTAATTTTCTAAACTTCAGGATGAGATGTACTAGTTAGTTTACGATTTTGCAAGTAATGAAGCCGGATATCGCAGGCGGAACCACCGGCTAAATTGGGTCTTAGGTCAGAAAGGCAAAAAGTATGAATACACTGCACTTGAAATATGCAATTGAAGTGGAGCGGACAAGCTCTATCTCACAGGCAGCGGAGAATCTGTTTATGGGACAGCCAAGCCTTAGCAAAGCGATAAGGGAATTGGAGGATTCTCTTGGTTTTACTGTATTTGAACGTACCTCCAAAGGGGTCATTCCTACCAGAAAGGGAGTCAAATTCCTGACTTATGCCAGAAATGTCCTTCACCAGATTGAGAAAATGGAAGCCTTATCGGACACAGCCGATGCTGATATCCAGAATTTTAATATTTCCATTCCCAGAGGAAGTTACATTGCGGATGCGGTTACCAGCCTCGTAGCAGAGCTGGACCAGGCGAAAGGGATGAATGTGAATGTGCAGGAGACCAATTCTGTCCAGGTTGTGGGCAATATCATTGATGGACCTTTCAATCTGGGCGTTATCAGATTTCAGACAGAATATGAGAATTACTTTAAAGATTATCTGACCGAGAAGCAGTTAAGATTTGAAACTGTCTGGGAATTTGAATATCTGGCACTGATGTCGGAAAAGCATCCTCTGTCCCAAGTGGAAAAGGTCGATTATCAGGAATTAAAGCTGTATACGGAGATTACTCATGGTGATACAGCAATTCCTTATATTATGCCTAATACCAGCGGCGGAATAGAATTGCCGTCAAAGACAGATAAGTGCATCTATGTTTATGAACGCTGCAGCCAGTATGATTTGCTTTCTGCCATTCCTACTACCTATATGTGGGTATCGCCTATACCGGAGAAATGGCTGCAACGTTATCAACTAGTCCAGCGAAGATGCAGAACAGCAGGTAATGTATATAAGGATGTTTTAATTTATCCCAAAGATTATAGATTTACGGAGATTGACCGTAAGTTCGTCAATAGATTATTTGAAGCGAAAAATGAAGTGACTTTTTGTGAATATAAATAAGTATACTAAGGAGAGGTTTCGGACAATTCCGGAACCTTTCTTTTTATTTGTTAGGAAAGACAGGATATATCAATATCAGAATATCGATATTCCAATATTGATATACCGTTTATACAGCTATTACTATATTTGTATAAGAATTATAAAAAGCTATTTGCTGTACACCCGGATTGAAAGAAAATTAAGAGAGTTCTGGATATAGTTACAGGGTTAGAATGGAAACTCTCTGGATTATAGGACTTTTGAAAAAAATTGTTAAAATAATATCAGGACGGAATGAGTTGCTGCTCTGACAGGTATTAGCACCTCATTATTCTTTTATGAGTATGAGCTGGTATCATCGAAATACAGAGAAATATATCGATAATGGAATATTGATATAAAATATAAGAATTTTACAAATAGCCAAAAGATTGTTAAAATATAAACAAGCAAACGATAATAGGTGTTGCAAAGTAAAAATCGAATTCTTTCTAAAATATATTTTGAAAAGGAGATAAGATTATGGCTAGATTTACACTTCCCAGAGATCTCTATCACGGCAAGGGATGTCTTGATGCTCTGAAAACCTTAACAGGAAAAAAAGCATTTGTAGTTGTAGGCGGCGGAAGTATGAAACGTTTCGGCTTTCTGGACAAAGTAGAAGGCTATTTAAAAGAAGCCGGTATGGAAGTTCAGTTGTTTGAAGGAGTAGAGCCAGATCCTTCCGTAGAGACAGTCATGAGAGGCGCAGAGGCAATGCGTAGTTTTAAACCTGACTGGATCGTATCCATCGGCGGCGGTTCTCCTATTGATGCTGCTAAAGCAATGTGGACATTTTATGAATATCCTGATACGACCTTTGAGGATCTTTGTATTCCCTTTAACTTTCCTACCCTTCGTACAAAAGCAAAGTTCTGTGCGATTCCCTCAACCTCCGGTACTGCTACTGAGGTAACTGCTTTTTCTGTTATTACAGACTATGCTAAGGGTATTAAATATCCTTTGGCAGACTTTAATATTACACCGGATGTTGCCATCGTTGATCCTGAGCTGGCAGAAACAATGCCTGCAAAGCTTACGGCTCATACCGGTATGGATGCTATGACACATGCTATTGAGGCTTATGTTTCAACTCTTAACAGTGATTACACAGATCCCCTTGCTCTTCATGCAATTAAGATGGTCAGCGAGAACCTAATTGATTCTTATAATGGAGATATGGAGGCCCGTGCAAAAATGCACAATGCGCAATGTCTTGCCGGTATGGCATTTTCCAATGCTCTGCTTGGTATTGTACACTCTATGGCACATAAGACAGGAGCTGCTTACAGCGGCGGACATATTGTTCATGGCTGCGCCAATGCTATGTACCTTCCTAAAGTTATTAAATACAATGCAAAAGATGAGACCGCAGCAGCAAGATATGCACAGATTGCTTCCTTCCTTGGCTTAGAACCAAGTGCAGATGCTCTTATTTCACATATCAAGAAAATGAACAAAGCTTTAAATATTCCTTCTTCTATTCAGGAATATGAAGGCGGCATCATTGATGAGAAGGAATTCCTGGCAAAGCTGCCTAAGGTCGCAGAACTTGCGGTAGGAGATGCATGCACCGGTTCCAACCCCAGAGCGATTACGCCTGAGGAAATGGAAAAACTGTTATACTGCTGCTACTATGATACAGAAGTTATATTTTAACCTCTTTCGTGAATATCAAATCTTTGATTTGATATTTCTGAATCCGTAGTTGAAAAAACTGCTTTTTGTTTTTTTAATCTAATACTTATGAAGCATAATAAGAAATTTTATATACTTACCGGCAGATTGCAGTAACTTTGCAATGGCGCTTTTAGGAACATAAGAGATTTTAGTAAGACGTAAAAATGTTAAAGACCAAACAATGCTAAACGGACAGGAGAAATGGGGATTCCTCTTATCTGTAAAATCAAGAGTTCTTTATATAGATTATATGCTGGGTGTCAGAAGTCCTAAACGGGATTGGGCTTTTGACACTCTAGTTGTACTGTTTTGACGAGGCTGCAGCCATAAGGGCCGTAGCTTTTTTGTTATCTGGTAATTGCTGCAAAGAACAAGGCTTGGTGCTTGCTTTAAAAAACTGCAAGATTGGTGTCTATAATATATAGGTGCCATGCTTGCCACAAAGAGGCAAACTTAGCCTGTAAAAGCACAGGCCTGGCATTTACTATAAGGCGGCAAGCTTGGTGTTTATAGAAGACATAAGCACCGGAAAGGACATTTAATATGTATAAAATATTAAAAAAGAAAATACTGAATCCAACTGTTACTTTAATGGAAATTGATGCTCCGTTGGTTGCAAAAAAAGCAGAACCCGGGCAGTTCATTATACTTAGAACCGATGAAAATGGAGAGAGAGTTCCTTTAACGATTGCGGATTATAACCGGGAAAAAGGTACGGTAACTATCATTTTTCAAGTGGTAGGAGCTACAACAGAAGCTTTGAATCATATGGGAGCCGGGGATGACCTCCATGATTTTGTAGGACCTTTAGGACAGGCAACACAAACAGAAGGAAAGAAAAAGGTAGCTGTTGTAGGCGGAGGAGTAGGCTGTGCAATTGCTTACCCGGTGGTTAAGAAATTCCATGAGCAGGGCACTGAAGTACATGCTATCGTCGGCTTTCGTAATAAAGATTTGGTTATATTGGAAGAGGAATTTAAGGCAAACAGCAGCAGATTGTTTTTAATGTCCGATGATGGAAGCTGCGGTGAAAAGGGATTGGTGACGGATGCACTAAAGAGATTAATTGAATCCGGTGAAAAGTATGATGAAGTAATCACCATTGGCCCTCTCATTATGATGAAATTCGTAAGCAGATTAACCAGAGAATATGGTATCAAAACAGTTGCAAGTATGAATCCGATTATGATAGACGGAACCGGGATGTGCGGCGGCTGCCGTCTGAGTGTGGGAGGCAAGACGAAATTTGCCTGCGTTGACGGTCCGGAATTTGATGCCCACGAGATAGATTTTGATGAAGCGATGGAAAGGTCTACCATGTACCGCCCTTTCGAACGTAATGCCCATGAGGAAATCTGCAACTTATTGGTTAAGGAGGTAAGATAAATGGCTGTCAATATGTCTTTAATTAAGAATGAAATGCCTGCTCAAAGGCCGGATGTCAGAAATAAAAATTTTCTGGAAGTAACCTATGGATATACGAAAGAACAGGCCATGGATGAAGCAAAACGCTGTCTGAACTGTAAAAACAGACCCTGTGTAACAGGGTGTCCTGTACAAATTGATATTCCGGAGTTTATAAAAGAAGTCTCTGAGGGAAATTTTGAAGAGGCCTTCCAGATAATAAGCCGCTCCAGTTCTCTGCCGGCGGTATGCGGAAGAGTATGTCCCCAGGAATCCCAGTGCGAATCGAAATGTGTACGTGGTATAAAAGGGGAACCGGTAGCCATCGGCAGGATGGAGCGTTTTGTGGCAGACTACCATAATGCGAACAGTAACACGAAGGGGCAAAAGCCGGTGCCAAATGGTCATAAAGTAGCGGTAATAGGCTCCGGTCCCTCCGGTCTTGCCTGTGCGGGAGATTTAGCGCGTAAGGGCTATGAGGTCACGGTGTTTGAAGCTCTGCATCTTGCAGGAGGCGTTCTGGTCTATGGAATACCGGAATTCAGGCTGCCAAAGGCTATTGTACAAAAAGAAATCAATTCTCTGAAAGAACTGGGTGTTACTATACAGACTAACGTAGTAATTGGAAAAACTATTTCAATTGATGAGTTAATTGAGGATTACGGTTTTGAATCAGTGTTTATCGGCTCCGGTGCCGGCTTGCCTAATTTTATGAATATTAAGGGAGAGAATTTAAAGGGAGTATATTCGGCAAATGAGTTCCTTACCAGAATCAATCTGATGAAAGCTTATAAAGAGGATGCCATGACACCTATTCAGAAAGGAACCAAAGTGGCTGTCGTAGGCGGCGGCAACGTAGCAATGGATGCTGCCAGATGTGCAAAGCGCCTTGGGGCGGAGGTTACTATCGTGTACCGACGTACAGAGAAGGAATTGCCGGCACGTCTGGAAGAAGTAGAACATGCCAAAGAAGAAGGAATTCAGTTTTCTTTCTTAACTAATCCACTGGAGATTGAGGGCACAGAAGAAGGATGGGTAAAAGGGCTGGTATGCCAGAAGATGGCACTGGGAGAACCGGATGCTTCCGGAAGGCAACGGCCCGTTGCAGTTGAGGGCAGTGATTATTTCCAAGAAGTGGACTGTGTAATAATATCCATCGGTACTTCTCCCAATCCGTTGATAAAAGCTACTACCAAAGGCTTGGAAACCCAGAAGTGGGGAGGCATCATTGCAGAAGAAGAGACAGGACTGACGTCCAGAACCGGAGTATATGCAGGCGGAGATGCCGTTACCGGTGCAGCAACTGTAATCCTGGCAATGGGAGCAGGTAAGAATGCTGCAGCGGCTATTGATGAATATATAGGCGGTAACAAATAATTAATCAGATTCACGGCTATAGAAGAATCATCTTACCCCCATTCAGTATTGGTGTTCTGCTCCTTATAGCGGTCTATCAGGAAGGATAGTCTGAGGAGAAAAAGAGTATTAATATCAGTCAGATCAATTCCGCAGATTTCGGTAATACGGGATATACGGTAAACAAGAGAATTGCGGTGGATATAAAGGCTTTCAGAGGTTAATTTAATATTACAGCCTTTTTCAATATAAATACAAAGAGTCTGATACAGCTTGGAGTTATTGGCATGGTCATACTGTCTGAGTGCAGCCAGTGCCGGATGACAATAGCGGCCCAGTTCATCAGGAGCTTTTACCTCTGAAAGCAGATCAAATATCTGATAGTCCTGATAAAGGCAGATCATTTCTTCTGCCTTTAATTTTTGTCCCATTTCCAGAGCGGTATATGCCTGGTCAAACCGGTTTACAAAGCCCTCTATATTGGTAAAGGGGTAGCTGATACCAATTCGGACATATTCCTTTGCCGAAAAGTCTTTTAACCTTTCAAATATTTCTAATGGCTCTGCTGTACCATCTGTCTCTTCTTTTATTGGAATAATGGCAACCAT
This sequence comes from Bacillota bacterium, assembly GCA_023450835.1. Taxonomy (GTDB): domain Bacteria; phylum Bacillota; class Clostridia; order Lachnospirales; family Lachnospiraceae; genus Anaerocolumna. Next base: position 37,902 of record JAEXGM010000080.1, read on the forward strand.
TCCATTCTTATGATAGGTAACATGAGTACCTGGAATGGAGGCTTTCAGATTCTTACAGGTGTAGTTTTTAAGGTATTGCTGTCCGAGATACCTGGTAGGCCGAAGAAATAATACCAGCATCTTTGGAGGAAAATGCAGGAGGGAGAGCTTTGGCATAATATCCTTGGCAGAGGCACCAATCAGCATATCATACAATAATTCATTGTAGCGGCTGCTTCCTTCAAGGATATCAGGGGTGTAATAGGCAACCGTATAGCTGATAGCATTGCTTACCGTGCTCAGCATTTCAAGATGAGAAGGAAGTAAAGGATTTTCATCTTCTATCATTAAAAGAAAACCTATTTGCAGCTTATTATGAAAGACTTTGCAGCTTATTTTGCGGTAGGGAGACTGGATACAGGTGACTTCTACGGCTGCCGTGGACTGGGAAGCGTTGCGTACGGAGCTTAATTCTTTTACCGCATTTATAAATTCATAATCGCAGTAACCCTGGCGGATATTCTCTTTCCAGAGTGAATCCCGTACGGGAATAGACACGGAGCTGGCTATGATTTTATAATTCATATCACAAAACACCAGGAAATTCCCAAGCCTGACGGACGCGGCATCTATCACAGCTTCAATGCTGTGGGTTTCATCTGCCAAGGCGGTAAGCTCTTCTAAAATACCCTTACTGCGGTTTGTCTCAATGAGATTCTTTACAGTATTAAAGAGAGAGAAGAGAATATCTTCTTCTACCAATGCTGTATTACCTGATTCGGCAGGTAGATTATCTTCAGCACCTGTGCGGGCCAAAATGCATTGAGGCGGAAGAGCAGTATTCTGTATTTGTTTATCGTAACCAAAATAGAGCGTATTTTGCAGTGAGTTGCCATGTCTGTTATCAATTAAAGCAATGTCTTGTATTTCTGTATTCTCTTTGAGAGAAAAAACATCTATTTGGTACTCTTCTTGCATTTTTTCTATCAGTTTTTTGAAAGTCATAATTCACCTCAATCATTAATTATCGAAGGTATCATTTTATACCAATGAGGAATTGCTGCAATCCTCTAATATTCAATTATTATTTTAGTGCATGATACACAAATTGTCAAAGTTTTATCATTCATGATACACATTGTGAAAAAATTAATTATCACGTATTCTTTTCTATACAATGCTAATTCAATTGGAGGTAAAGGATGTACAAGAAATTATTTGAAGCAGGAAGTATTGGGAAGGTAACAATGAGAAATCGCCTGGTAATGTCTCCTATGGGCTGCGGGCTGGCTAATCTTGACGGAACTCCCTCAGAGGATATGATTGCTTTTTATGAAGCAAGAGCAATCGGCGGGGCGGGGCTTATTATACCGGAGATTACCCGTATTAACGACATCAATGGCGCAGGGCTTTTAAGACAATTGTCGGTTACAAAGGACAGACATATCAAACCTCTTGCAAAACTTGCGGAGGCTGTACATAAGCATGGCAGCAAAATATTTATCCAGCTGCACCATCCGGGACGTGAAACGGTATCCGCTCTGATAGGAGGGCAGCCGGTAGTGGCTCCCTCGGCAATTCCCTGTAAGCTGGTGAACCAGGAAACACGAGCGCTGACTACGGAGGAAATAAAACAGCTTATTAACCAGTTTATAGATGGAGCTGTCAGAGTACAAAAAGCGGGCTGTGATGGTGTGGAACTGCACGCAGCTCATGGATATCTGCTGCATCAGTTTCTTTCACCCTACACAAATAAAAGGGAAGATGAATACGGCGGAAGTTTTGAGAATCGTTTAAGAATGATTGTAGAAATCATTGATGGTATCCGTAAGGCCTGCGGTCCTGATTTTCCTGTTGGCGTCCGTCTTAGCATAGATGAATTTCTGGATAAGACCGGAGTGACAGAGGAATATATCCATGTTCAGGATGGCGTAAGGATAGCCATGGCATTGGAACAGGCAGGTATTGATTTTATTGATCCAAGCTGTGGATTGTATGAAACAGGAATGACTTGCATTGAGCCCATATCCTTTCCTCAGGGCTGGAGACATGATATCCTCTTAGCAGTGAAGAGTCATGTGAAGATTCCGGTAATCGGAGTTTCTGTTATAAGAGAACCGGCTGCCGCAGAGAAGTTCTTAGAAGACGGTGTTGTTGATTTTATTTCCATGGGACGTTCCTGGAATGCAGATGAAGAATGGGGTAAGAAGGTACAGGAAGGAAGAGAAAAGGAACTGCGCAAATGTATCTCTTGTCTGCGCTGCTTTGAGAGCTTAAATGAATACAATGCTGCGGGAATGCCTCCGGAATGTGCTCTTAATCCCAGATATGCAAGAGAGAGAAAGTATGGAGACCTTGTCCGTGATACCAAAGAACACAGAGTTGTGGTAGTCGGAGCCGGACCTGCGGGAATGTGTGCGGCCCAGACACTGGCACAGCGCGGAGTAAAGGTCACTTTGATAGATGAACAAAGTGAACTTGGCGGAACCGTAAATATTGCAAAGAAGCCGCCCCTAAAAGAGCGCATGCAATGGATTGCGGATTACTATGGAAATGAATTCGACAGGCTTTCCGTAGAAGTTAAGCTAAACACAAAAGCAGATGCGGATACTATTATGGCGTACAATCCGGATGCGGTGCTTCTTGCCACAGGTTCTGCATCTATTATACCCGATAAAATTCCGGGGGTAAAAGGTAAGAATGTTTATACTGTAGAAAAGATATTATCAGGAAGAGCTTCCTTGAAAAATAAAAAGGTGGCAGTAATCGGAGCGGGGCTTACAGGACTGGAAACTGCGGAATTCCTATGTGAAGAAGGCAATCAGGTTACAATTATTGATATGCTTGATAAACCGGCGCCGGGGGCTAATCATACCAATGTGGCAGATGTCTGCGGGCGTTTGGCAAAAGCAGGTGTGAAGTATATGTTAGGGCATTCCCTGAAAGAAATAAAAGAAGACCAGGTGGTACTGGAGAAGTTAGACAGTAAAGAGACAGTAGAGGAAGATACTGATGCAGTGGTACTTTCTCTGGGATTTCGACCGGACAGGTCCCTGGTTTCTGATTTGGAGAATAAGGGAGTTAAAGCAATGATAGTCGGAAGTGCCATAAAGGACGGAACGATTGCGCCGGCAACCCGCACAGCTTTTGAAACAGCTTGTAAGCTATTCAAAGAAGAGGACAAGACTTCAAGTTTTCTGGTTCCCAAAGAGAATATATCGAATTTCGGCAAGGTTTCCCTTATGGATAACCAGGAAGGCCTTTATATCAGTTATCTGACTGATCCGGCGGCTATCGCAAGAATACTCCCTCCGCCTTTAAAGCCATTTTCCATGCCTGTTGTAACCTTGTCTGTCTGCCATGTGAACAATCCTACCTTTGCAGACGACTATTACGAAGCAATTCTTGGTGTTTATGCAACCTACGGCAAGACACTGGGGCTTTATACCATGGGATTAGTGCTTGGAGGACCGGGAGCGGAGATGGCAGTGCAATGCGGCCGTGATAACGGAAGTATTCCAAAGAAACTCGGCGGGGAATTCGTTATCCGAAGAAACGGAGATACGGTGACAGCAGGGGTAACCAGAAGAGGCACACAGCTTATTGAAGCTACCATGAAGCTGGGAGAATATAACAGCCCTCTGACTGGAGCTCTTTATCAATTCCCGGCAGCAGGAAAGCAGACCTTTGGCGGCGGTTTTTATTTTCATTTTGACCGTGAACCCGATGAAAACGGAGTGTCCCACTTTATGAACGGCGCTTTGCTTATGAATCAGTGTGAATATAATTACCAGTCCTGGGAGCCGGGAATTGTATCCTTGAATTTAAAATCAAGCATTGATGATCCTTGGGGAGAACTTCCCATTAATACCATAATAGGCGGAGCCTATTCTAAAAACAGCCTGTTAGTGCATAAGCTGAATCTGGTAGAAAAACTGGATACGGATACAATTATTCCTTATCTGTTAACCGGGCGCTATGACCGTACCGCCTTTATGGAAACCGGAAGAATTTAGTATTGTATTTTCTATAAAACAAAAAAGAGAGGATAAAAAGAATGGAGAATTTATTTGATTTAACAGGAAAAGTAGCGGTAGTAACCGGAGCAAGTTCAGGACTTGGAGCAGATGCAGCACTTGCCTATGCAAATGCCGGAGCAGACGTGGCTCTATTAGCAAGACGTTTGGAAAAATTGAATGATGTAAAAGCTGCAATTGAAGCAACCGGACATAAGGCAATTGCAATAGCCTGTGATGTTACAAAAGAAGAAAGCGTAAAAGCAGCAATGGAAACAGTATTGACTGCCTTTGGTCATATTGATATTCTGTTAAACAATGCAGGTATCGCACTTCGCGGCGGTGTGGACAGTATGGCTGAAGAGGATTGGGATAAGTCCTTTGATACCAATGTGAAGGGAATCTTCCTGGCAAGCAAATATGTGGTTCCTCATATGAAAGAAAGAGGATATGGCAAGATTGTAAACATTGCATCTGTAAATGCCGTTATTGCCGACAAACATGATATGTTTATCAGACATTCCTACAACGCTTCCAAATCAGCCGTTCTTGGGCTTACCAAAGGTATGGCAGCGTCTTACGCTAGATATGGAATTACAGTAAATGCCATTGGACCCGCACTTTTTGAGTCTGAAATGACAGCCGGCACCTTATTTAAATCGGAGCAGTTCTTAAATGCTTACAATGCTGCCAACCCTGCCGGACGTCCCGGTAATAAGGGAGAATTAAACGGTACAATTCTCTATTTCTCCAGTGATACTTCCAGCTATGTACAGGGCCAGTTTATCATAGTAGACGGCGGCGGTTCTCTTGTATAAAGGTAAAGGAATATACTTGTTAAAACTATAAAAGTAAAGGGCGCATTAAGCAGAGATAATGAAAACTCTGTTTAATGTGCCTTTAATATATCATGGTAATAATATAAGTATGTATCCATACTTTATTTTTTACAGTATTTATTTGTATATATCATAATTGTGATAACACATATTGATATTCCAATAAT
>JAEXGM010000161.1 GCA_023450835.1 Bacillota bacterium
CACATGGATAGACTGCGTCGGCCTTTGAGACTTTGTAAAATTTCGAAGCTCCATAGCTTTGCAACCCTGTTTCCTGACTGTCTACGCTTAATCCTGTCTGTTACCAGACAGCACCCAAGACTCGCTAACGGTGGCTCGCTATGCCTTACCGTGCGGGGTCTCCACCCGCTAAACCAATCGCCCTTTTCTGGACGCGCTTATCCCTTTACGGCTCCAATGGTGATTCCTTTTACAAAGAATTTCTGAAGGAAAGGGTAGATGCAGAGAATCGGTACTGTGGTTATGATAATAGCGGCATATTTAATCGTTTCCGTATAATTATCAAACCGGTCCCCGCTGCTTGATAACTCCCCTCCGCCAAGAGCATCCTGGTTCATGATAAGCAGGGAACGGAGTATATTCTGGATAGGAAGCAATTTATTATCCTCAATAAAGATGGAGGCCTGGAACCAATTATTCCAATGCCCCACGGCATAATACAACAACACTACGGCTATGGTAGGCATTACCAGGGGCGTAATGATGCGGAATAATACCACAAAGTCATTGGCCCCGTCTATATAAGCGGATTCTGTCAAACTGTCCGGAAGATTCTCAATAGCCGTCTTACAGATAATAGTGTTAAATATACTAATGGCTCCGGGAATAATCAATGCTGCCAGGTTGTTATACAAACCTAAGGAACGCTGGTTTAAGTACATCGGAATTAATCCGCCGCTGAAGAACATGGTGAACATCATAAAAAAAGTTATGAATTTTTTGAAATACACCTGCTTGGAGGCAAGAAAATATGCTCCGAATAATGTCATAACAAGATTAATGGGCAGAGCAAACAGCAGGATTAAAATACTGTTTTTATATCCGCTGAGTATTAACGGATGTCTAAAGGCCAGGCGGTATGCTCCGGTCGTAAAGCCTTTCGGCCACAGTGTCAGACCCGGATTAGCGACCAAAGCCGTATTATTGCTAAAAGAGGCACATAATACATAATACATTGGATAGGCCGTTACCAGAATCAGCAGAAGCATAAGGGTGTTATTACACAGATGGAAAACTTTATCCCCGGTACTGGATTTATGTTTCATAGTATCTCCTTTCGTGGTTAAAAAAGACTGTTGTCATTGACCTTTTTGCTGATTTGGTTCGTTATCATTAAAAAGCATATATTTACAAGGGAATTGAAGAGGCCGATGGCTGTACTGAAGCTGTAATTGGCTTCCAAAATACCTTTTCGGTATACGTAAGTGGATATTACATCTGCCACTTCATAGGTCAAGGGCTGATATAGAAGCAGTATCTTTTCATAACCCACATTTAGGATTCCTCCCATTCTTAAGATAAAAAGCACTGTAATGGTCGGCATTAGACCCGGAAGGGTAATATAAAACATCTGCTTAAGCCGCCCGGCACCATCCACCTTAGCAGCTTCATACTGTTCCTGGTCAATACCGGTTAAAGCGGCAAGATAGATAATCGAATCCCAGCCGATGGACTGCCAGATGCCGGAGATAATATAGATAGGGTAAAAATTTTCCTTCGAGGAGAGGAGATTGGTTCTGTTTCCCCCAAAGGCAGCTATGATATCATTAAATACACCGTCTGTCTGGCAGAAAGCCCTGATAAGACCGCAAACTACAACAATGGAAATAAAATACGGCATATAAGAGATTGTCTGTACTACTCTCTTAAACCTCACATTCCTTATTTCATTTAACAGTAATGCCAGCAAAATGGGCGCCGGAAACCCAAAGAGAATACTCAAAAAGCTGATGGAAAAAGTATTTCGCAGAAGGCGGAAAAAGTAAACATCCTGAAAGAATGCCTTAAAATTATCAAATCCTACCCAGGGGCTTCCTGATATTCCTAAGAACGGACGGTAATTTTGAAAAGCAATAATAATTCCGTACATGGGCTTATAGGCAAAGAGTAAAAGATAAATTACCACAGGACTGATAATAAGATATTTGTATTTATTTCTTTTAAAATCTTTTGACAATACGGTGCCAATGGGCAGTCTGCCGGCAGATACCCGTTTTTTGTGCGACTTTAACATGATGACCCCTTTCGTGAATATCAAATCTTCGATTTGATATTCCTGAATCCGTAGTTGAAAAAACGCCTTTTGTTTTTTCAACCTATGTATCCCCTTTATAAAAAGGAGCTGATGTATCAGCCTTATTACATAGACCTGCCAGAAATCACATCAGCTCCAAACTTAATTGACAGTAATTAATTTATAGGCCGCATATTGTAAATTATCTCTTTAAGAACCTGTCATAAGCTGCCTGCTGTATCTGCATAAGCTTTGACAGCCCCATACTGTCAAGTGTCTCAAGGTATTTATCAAACTTATCCAAAGACTCTTCGCCCGTCATAAATTTTAATGACATTTCCTGCACATAAGTCTGAATACTGTTAATCAGCATCGTCGCTTCATTGCTTTCTTCCGTTGTTCTTGTCACACCGGAAGGGAAAATATGCTTCTTGGATTCCTGATTTTCCAGCCAGGTGTCCACGGATTTTACTGCGGTGGGGTTGTTTTTCTGCTTTACGAGTTCTGTCATCTGAATACCTATATTCTGCCACTGTGCACAGGTATATTTATCCAAAGCTTCATTGGCACCGTCAGGAGCTTTTAATATTAAATCCGTATAAGCAGGTACTCCGCCAACCATCGTATAAGTCTCGCCTTCCGTGCCGAAATTCGTATAGAGTTCGCCTTCCTCCGAGAAGAAATAATCCAGCCATTTTAGAGCTATGTCTACCTTGCCGTCATCACAGCTGGTAGTTACGGCACCAACGCAGGCACGTGAAGTATCTTCCATCTGTGTTTTTGTAACCACATCCCCATTGTTTACTACCGGGTATGCAATTCCCTCCCATTTTGCGGAAGAGCCGCTGCTTGTTACATCTGCCAGCCAGTTTGTCAGCTGTCCCATACTGGTAACCGAAATGCCGACTTTGTTGTTAAGCGCCTTTGTTCTCATTCCGGCGTCATCAATTGTCAGGCTGTCCGTATCAATTAATCCTTCTTCATACCATTTATTCAATTGGGCCATATATTCTTTCCATTCAGGCTGTGCCATGGAGAATTGTATCTTTTGATTATTATCCACATAAAAAAGCTCATCGCTCCATTTTGCAAAGGAACCGTAGGCTCCAAATGCACCGGCGAGCCCGGGATTCATACGGGAAATTGCAAAGGAAAAGTCGGCACCGTATTTATCATGGAAAGTCCGGATAACTTTATCCCAATCCGCAATTGTTACCGGCACGGACAGTCCCGTTTCTTCCAGCCAGTCCTGTCGGATAACCGGTCCTGTATAGGCCGCATTCCATTCGTTTTCTCTAAAGCATCCAAAGCCATAATACCTGCCGCTGTCTGACTTAACAGACTTATCATAATAAGGATTTGCCTGCAGGTAATTCCAGTAATTCGGCGCCTCTTCCGGAAGCAGACCCGTTAAATCGCGAATGATTCTTTGATCCATATACTGGTCGGCATCATTCACAATATTATAGATGATGACATCCGGAAGCGTGTCACTGGCTAACATCAGGTTAAAAGCCTGGGCAGGGTCGGTACCTGTGGTAGGAAATATCCATTCTACATCAATACCGGTGTTCTTAGCTAACCCTGTATGAAACGGTGATTCCGTATAACTGGTGTAAGATTTCTGAGGAGCCATAATAGATGACCATACGGTCAGCTTCTTATCTGTTTTAACAGGGTAACCTGCCGTGTCTCCATCGGCGGCACCGTCTTCCCCCTGGGAAGCCTCGTTCGTTACGCTGTCAGGGGCCTTGGTAACATTAGAGTTGTCTGAGCCCGTCTGTTTGGAACTGCAGCCTGTCATGCCGGCCAAAAGAGCTGCGCACAGGATAAAGACTGTGAGGCTTTTCAAAGTTCTTTTCTTCATATAAAATCCTCCTGATTTATTAGTGAGCCGGTATCTGCCGGCTATGTGTACATTGTATTTGTCCCTATAAACTTTTTCTATATTCCAGATACAAAACTCATTTCTTATTATGCAAATTTCAGTTGCTCAAAAAGAAAATCCCTTGCTAATTTAGGAAAAACATACTTATTTCTTATCTTTTCATTGATTTTATTTGTACATATTTCTATAATTAAGTTAGACACAAGTAAAGGAGAAAAGCAATATGAAAAAATTAATTTCCAGAGAATTTCTGTCCCGCAAAAGTTTCTTTTTCCGATTCTTGCGCTCTTACCTCATTGTTCTGTGCATTCCCTTCCTGACTATAGCAATTACTTATTTTCATTCTCAAAGTACCATACGGAATGAAATCCTCTCCTCCAACAATAATAATCTTAATCAGTTCATTACAATACTAGATATGGAGCTGGGGGGCATGGTAGATAAGGCTTCTCAGATACTTGGAAGCAACACCGTCCGCAAACAGGTATTATTTCATTATTCTCCTTCCAATCCTTCCTCTGCTTATGAAATATATGAAGTAAAAAAATACCTGGAAGACATCCCGTTAAATGATATTTCCGATGTGTTCGTATACATAAAATCTCTTGACCGCATTATTTCGGGCGACAGGTCGAGCCTTGGCAGCAGGGATTATTTTAATACCTATTTTAAAAACGCCTACGATAATCTTTCAGAAGAAAATGACAGCTATGAATCCTTTTATGCCGCCTTAAATCCGGATAAACTCGCCCCTCATCTGATGGTTTTGGGACAGGAAGAGGATGTTCCTTCCCTTGGGGTCGTCCTGTCCCAAAATTACTCCACTGCCACGAAAAAAGGAGATGCTACCGCAGTCCTGATATTAAAGCCCGAACTGCTGGACAGTCTGCTGGAACATGCCATGTTCCAGAATCGCGGTGCGGTTATGATTTACGACAGGGATAATAATTTGCTGGTATCCTCCGATAACAAAAAACTGGAGATTAATTTATCCGATTATCCAGACAGCAGCCACATTTATTATGACCGGATAGACGGGCAGGAATATGTGCTCAAAGTAATCCCTTCCGGTGTCCTGGACTGTTATTATGTATCTGTGGTAGCCAGCAAAGTATTCTGGGAGAAATTAGACGGCCTTAGGACCATAAGCATTATCAGTATTGCGCTGAGTACGCTGGTAAGTATCCTGTTATCCTGGCTGTTTACAAGAAACAGTTATTTCCCTATTCATTCCCTGATACATGCCATACATGATAATTCCGAATTTCAATTCGACTTTAAGAAAAAGAATGAACTGGATTTTATACGGGAAGTCATCCTGAATTCCTTTACGGAAAATGACTTGCTAAGCAGCCGCATTGAGAACAGCAGTAATAATTTGTTCGAAGATTTCCTCCTTCATGCCATGAGAGGAACTCTAACCAACAGCAAATTTCTGAAAAAAGACTCCGAGCAGATCCTGATGCATTTTATATCCGATTCCTTTGGAGTTCTGCTCATTAACATCGATGATACAAAAGAGGAAATTACCGGTCCTATTGATAAAGAGGAGGGTCTTAGCACTCTGTCCCTTATTGTAATGAATGTAATGCTGGAACTATGTGCCAGGACGCATAAGGGTTTTGTCATCCACCTGATGCCAAAGATATATGCGGTAATCTTAAACTATGCCAAAGGGTATGACCCTCTCTTAAAACAGCAGGACGCCTTAACCATAGCCGGGGATTTTCAGGACTTTACGAAAAAGTACTTTTACCTTACTTCCACCTTGTCTGTCAGCAGCCCTGTTGACGGTATCGATAACATAAAAGAAGCCTACAAGCAGGCACTAAAAGCAATGGAATACCGTTATTCTTTCGGAAAAGGCAGCTTAATAGCTTATAGAGATATTGACGGAAAGAAATTTCACTATAATAATTCCTTTAACTCCAAAAACACACTGATTTTAATACAGTATGTGAAAGAGAATGCCCAGACTGACATAAGGGAAATTATGAACGATATTCTGCAGAATTCTATGATTGACCAGAATTCCTCCTTAAGTGTCATCGAGTGCTTCCGGTATGATTTAATCAACACTGTTACAAAAATAATCTATGAAATTGGCGCGCTGGAATTAGAAAAAGAAGAAAGCCTGATACAGTCCCTTATATCCGCAGAAACCTTCGATGAATTTAAGGAATTATTAATGCAGACATTGCTTTTGCTGAAAAAATACCGGACAGAATGCAAGGAGCAGGTGACCATCTGTGACCGGGCGGAGGATATTATTAAAGAAGATTATATGGATATTAATCTGAATGTCAGCATCATAGCAGATAAATTAAACATTACTCCTTCTTATCTCTCCAAACTCTTTAAGAATCAAAAATGCATCAGCCTCCTTGACTACCTCTATCAAATCAGACTGACCGTTGCCAAAAAATTGTTAAAAGAAACCAGCCTGACCGTGGAAGAAATTGCTCTGAAGACCGGTTTTATCAGTAACAGCGCCCTTACCAAGACCTTTAAAAAGTATGAGGGCATCACCCCGGGAGTATACCGGAAGCTATTCTAGTATGCTGACTGCTCACCCCGAGGGCAGGCAGCCAATGCATAAGTACTGCCTTGTACAATACAGTATTTACAAAATCCTTTAAGCAGCAACTTTCTTTCCATATCAGCAATTGCCAGTTTCTTTATAAGCAACTCTTTCTACTTTTAGGACATATACACCTGCTTCCTTAGGGACTACTATAAAAATAACTTAATAAATGTATTTGTTAAGAATCTGCACACCGGAGGTCATATAGAATCAAACTACCCCGTTTTGATTTTAAAAATGTATGAAAGAAGAAAAGCTTATTTATACTTTTGTCAGCTATGCATCCAGTTATAACACAGGCTGGGGAAAAGGAACGGCAGTGGAAGGCATCCAAAGGACAGCCAAGCTTGCCCACCAATACAATATACCGGTCACCTGGATTGTCAACAGCGGCTCCATTGCAAAAATCGGAGATTCCATAAGACAGTGGCACTTGGAGTATGGAGACGATATCATTCTGCAATGCCCCATGTACGGGCAGGACCCAAGAAACCGAAAGGATGAATTAAAACTTCTGCTAGCCCAGGAATGGCATGCAGTAAAGGAAGCCTTTCCCTGGGCTAAGACCAAAGTAGCCGCCAGAGGGCAGATATCCCAGGAAATAATCCAGGTGCTGGAGGAACTGGACTTTCAGGGGTTGTGGGGATATTGCTGGGAACAGACCTGGTGGGATGGCATCTCCCACAAAGGAATTCCCTGGGGCTTTTGGTATGTGGACAGTGACAGGTACAAAATTCCCCATCCCGGTAAGGGAAAGCTGGTAGGCTGCGAATGGACGGTAAGAGATTTTAATTCCACCTATCACAGCGGCAATCCCTGCATCTATTCAACAGACCCAAATGATGTCTTAAGAGCCGGCCTTTGCACCGGCGATAATATCGAATACTGGAAGAAAATCTTTCAGGAATATCTTGAAAATACGGACAATAATGATTATATCTTTTTCCTCCAGCAGCAGGAAGCCCACGAAATGGAATGCACGGAGAACTTCTCTGTATTTCCGGAAGAAGATGTTACGGAATGTGAAAAGATGCTGGATAATTTCTTCCGCTACATAAGCTCCTTTGGAATTACCTTTACCACCTTGCCGGAGGCCATAAGGCTATACCATGAGAAGAATCCGGTCACCGCCCCTCAGTATATTCTGACCGAAGACACCTCTATCCGGCCAACTACAAACCAATATACCCTGACTCTTGGCGGCAATGGTACGGGCCCCTGGCCTGAAACTTTCTTATACTACGACAGTACCTGCCAGATGGCTTTTGTAAAAGGTCAATGTAAACCTCACATGCTGAGAAGCTATATTGGCAAATGGAATATGAATGAAGAGTTTACAGAACCCATTCCCCAGGTATTTGTCAGGGACTATAAAAAGAACGCCGAAACAATTGAACTGACATTTGATATTGGCTATAGCAAGCCTATGCCTTTTGGTTTAACTTATTGGGATAATCTGAAAGGGTATAGGATAGAATCCTGTTCCTGTGGAGATGCCAGAATCCTTCAGGATAAACTGGTATTTATAAAATGCCTCCTGAACGGACAGAAAATACAGATTAAACTGGTGCTTAGAATCCAGGAATAACCAGAAAAATAGGGGAGGTCCGGTACACCTGTTACCGGCTCTGCCCCCTGTATTCTCCGGGAGTACATCCGCATTGCAGCTTAAACATCCGGTTAAAATAGCAGATATTATTAAAACCAGACTCATAGGCCGCCTGATTTACCGTTACAGCATCGTTCTTCAACAGATATTTTGCTTTCTGCAGCCTTGCCTGCACCAGTTCCTTCTTCGGAGTACTATGGAAAAAGTCCTCATAGTATTTATATAACTGGCTTTTCCCAATGTTTA
>JAEXGM010000176.1 GCA_023450835.1 Bacillota bacterium
AATTTCTGATAAGTTATATATAAGCAGAAAAAATTCTGCCTTATACCTTATTGGTTTTATTATGGAACTTTCCGCTTCTGACGATTACATCCAAAAGAACAGAAACGATTACAATAATACCGATTACAATATTTCTGATAGCCACCGGAGCTCCGACAAACTGCAGGCCATTCTGCAATACTCCCCAGATAGCCGCTCCTATAATAGTGCCCAGGATAATTCCCTGTCCTCCCAGGGTTGATACACCACCGATTACAGATGCCGCTACCGCATAAAGCTCATAACCGTTTCCGGCATCCATTGTACCCATACCGCTGGTGGCACAGATGATTAACCCTACCGTACAGGCACAAATACTGCTGACTATGTATGCTTTTACTGTTGTTCTTACAACATCTACTCCGGAGAGCTTTGCCGCTTCCAGATTACTGCCTATGGCGTAAATATGTCTTCCGGTTCTCGTCTTGCTTAAGATAAAATCAAATATCACCCAGAGCACAAGTGCAATCCATATAGTATTGTAAAGCCCCAGAGACTTGCCATAGTAAAAGAAATTCCGAAAACCTTCCGCCTTCTCACCAATAGAATCCGTATTATAATTATTATTTACAATCTGTGCAATACCTCTTGCAATGGTCATAGTACCAAGAGTTGCAATAAAGGGCGGAAGCTTTAATTTGGCAACCAGAAGGCCGTTTGAGATTCCCACCAGCAAGCAGGCTAAGAAGGTCAAAAGTACTGCCACCCAGGGATTCATTCCTTTTGTCATCAGCGTTGCCGAAACCATGCAGCTCATACCCACAAGAGAGCCGATGGATAAGTCGATATTTCCGGTTATTAACACATAGGACTGCCCCACTCCTATTAAGAGTATGGGGGCTATCTGACGGAACAGATTACCGGCATTTCTCCCCGAAAAGAAGTTTGGATTTAATATGCCAAACACAATACATAGTATGATAAGTCCTATCGTTACCGTTATTACCTGACCCATGCCACGGGATGCTTTCATTTTTTTTACTAAATTCATACCTGCCTCCATTCCTGACTCTCTGTAGTACCGTCCTCTAATTTTTTGTCAAATTTCGTTGCATAAGATAGGATGATATCACCAGTCGCATCTTTTGTGTCAACTTCCCCGGTAATCCTGCCATCACACATTACCAGAATCCGGTCACTGATTCCCATGACTTCCGGCATTTCAGACGATATGAACAAAACACCAACTCCCTGCTGCTTTAACTCATTCATGATATTGTATATTTCCACCTTGGCTGCTACATCTATTCCTCTGGTAGGTTCATCAAAAATCACCACCCTTGAATTCCTTGCAAGCCACTTCCCCACAACAACCTTCTGCTGATTGCCTCCTGAAAGGCTTTCTGCCTTTACCGTATCCTCGGGAAGTTTTATTCTTAAGCTCTTAATTGTTTTGCTTACCATTCCACTCTCTTTTTTCTTACTGACTACCCCCAATGAATTACAGAGCAAGTCCAGATTCGGTAAAGAAATATTTTCTTTCACGCTTAGTTTTGTGCATAGTCCGTCTTTTTTTCTGTCTTCCGGTGCCAGAACGATTCCCGCTTTTATGGCATCCTTGGGCCTGCGTATCAGTACCGGTTCTCCATCCAGTATAATCTCTCCCGAATCCTTAACATCCACCCCAAAAACAGCCCTTGTCATTTCTGTTCTTCCTGCTCCCATCAGGCCCGCAACCCCTACAATTTCACCTTCCCGCAGTTTAAAGTTCACATCCTTTACCATCTTCCCTGCATTCAGATGCTTTACTTCCAGAATCGTTCTGCCGCATTCACTCTCAACTCTCGGAAATTTCTCCTTAATCTCTCTTCCTACCATACAGGTGATAATTTCAGGGAGTGTAGTACTTGCAAAATCCATGCTTTTGATATACTGGCCGTCACGCAATATGGTTACCCTGTCAACGATATGGCTAAGTTCCTCCAACCGGTGGGATATGTAGACAATACCGCAGCCCTCTGCCTTCAGCTGCTTTATAACCTGAAATAATTCGTTGATTTCTTTGGAGGTAAGGGCCGAAGTCGGCTCATCCATAATTAAAATCTTTGCCTGAGTGGAAAGTGCCTTTGCAATTTCAACCATTTGCTGCCTGGAAACAGATAAATCCCCCACAATAGTATCCGGGCTGATACCCATTTGAAAACACTCTAATATTTTTTCCGTTTCCCGTTTCATTTCACTCTCAGAAAGCATTCTGTATTTTAACTTCTCCCTTCCAAGGAAGATGTTTTCCGCTACTGAAAGATGGCTGCACATATTTAATTCCTGATGAATAATTGCTATACCAAGTTCTCTGGCTCTTTTGGCAGTCATCTCTTCCACTTCCCTGCCATAGACCTTTATGCTTCCGCTGTCCTTCTGATATACACCGCTTAGAATTTTCATCAGCGTGGATTTGCCGGCTCCGTTTTCCCCCAGCAATGCCAGAACTTCACCCTTATACAAATCCAGCGATACATCAACAAGTGCCTTAACTCCCGGAAAACTCTTATTTATATTTTGTACTTCTACCAGTTTTTCCTGCATTTTAACTCCTTTCGTGAATATCAAATCGAAGGTTTAATATTCCTGAATACGTACTTGAAAAAACTGCTTTTTGTTTTTTCAACCTAATACCATACCTTTCTCACTAACAATCCTGCTGTATTCTTTGCTGCTGTAGAAAGTATATCATTTCCGCTTATCTGAAAACAGGGGGATGCCTTTGGATTTTAGGGGGCATTATTTGGTTCTATATAAAAGGCTGTAATTTCCTAAAAAAAAGCAACTGCCCTGAAACACTCCTGTCAAATAGACAAGGTGTTCAGGACAGTTGCTTATATATTTAAAACAATTTATTACTTTATCTTCCGGTCAAAATCACACCAGAATACCACTCCGCCCTCCGTATTGTAAGCACCATAAGAAAAATTCTGTGCTTCCAGAATGGCCCGGACAATGGATAAGCCCAGTCCCGTTCCATTCAGTTCTCTTGTTCTGGCCTGATTTAATTTATAGAAGCTCTGCCACAGCTTTGGAAGTTCTTCTTCCCCTATAAGCAGGCTGCTGTTATATACAGAAAACACAATTTTATCTTCCCGCACATTTTGTTCAAGAGATATTTTTATCTCCTTTTTCTCGTCGGCATAATGTATTGCGTTCATAATAAAATTAGTGATTACCTGTCCGCAGCGCTGTCTGTCGGCATAGATAACTGCACTGTCCATAATATCTGCCGCCAGGTAAAACTCATTTTCTTTAAAAATCTTATTATATTTAAGAAGTTCTTCCTTTAAGTCTGCCGCTATGTCAAAATACTCTTTTTTGATGGTAAAGTTCCCCTGTTCCAATTTGGATAAATCCAGCAGTTCTTTAATCAGTGCATCCATCTTCTCTGTTTCTTCCATAATAACATCACAGTAGAACTCCCTGCGTTCTTCGTTATCTGCCAGATTGGTCTTTAGTCCTTCCGCATATCCTTGAATCAGGAATACCGGCGTCTTTAGTTCGTGGGATACATTAGCAACGAATTCCCTGCGCAGTTTCTCTAATTCTCTCTCCTTATCGATATCCTGGCTGAGTTTACCGATTGCTTCTCCCAAGGCATAGGACATTTCGTTAATACTTTTGGAAAGTTCCCCCAGCTCATCTTTGGTATGAATCTGCAAGGATTTTGAAAAATCAAGCTTTGACATTCTCGCTGTGATATCGTTCATTTCTTTTATAGGTTTTGTGAATCTGCCGGATATCAGCAGCGTAAGAAGGGCCGTGAGAAAAATTGTAATTACGCCGAAAAGTAATGTAAAACGGTTGGAAAGGGATGCATTTTCTGAAATTTCTGCCATAGGCACCCATATCAGCAATATCAGACCATCTTCTCTTTGAATCTGATACCGAAGGGTATTAATGTCATATCCGGGATCTTTGCTTATTACAAAAAACGAATTTTCATTCTGCCTTTTCAGACCTAAGGGTCCTCTTCCCGGCGGAATTCTTAAATCATAACGGACCGGTCCCTGAATCATGCCGCCATGGGTATTCTCAGCCGGATAGTATACTTCCCCCTTATCATTGCCGATAATAATAGTTCCGCCAAGCTTCTTTTCAAGGGAATATATTTTGTTGGCAAGGGAATCTTCTGCGAAAAATTCCTTGTAGTTTTCCTGTTCCGACTTCTTCTCCTGTTCATCTATGTAAGCTTCCAATTCCTTGCTAATCGTAATAAGCGTATTTTTCTTATGTTGGATATAGTATTTCTCTGCAAAAAAAGTATTGAATCCAAATAAGAGAGCTGCAAAAATCAGAATAGTAGAAAGCATATAGGTAAAAAGCTTGAATCGTATTGATTTTCTCATTATTCTAAAACTACCCTTCAAATTTGTAGCCAAAGCCTCTTATCGTTGTGATGGCTTCTCCCTTTGACTTTAATTTAATACGAAGCCTGTTAATATGGGTATCTACTGTTCTTACACCTCCATAATAATCATAGCCCCATACTTGCCGTAATAACTGCTCTCTGGATACGATTTGTCTGGAATTTTGCACCAGTGTTATCAATATGCTATATTCTGTAGGACTTAAGCTAATTTCGTCTTCCCCAATCTTGACCTGATGGCATCCCATGTCAATAAACAATTCACCGAATATAAGAGGGGTTATTTTTAAGTTGTTATTATCCTGCCTGCGAAAGAATGCTTTCAGCCTTGCAACCAATACCGTTGGTTTTACAGGTTTTTTAATATAATCATCTGCCCCGATTTCAAAACCATGGACTTCATCGAAGTCTTCCGCTCTTGCCGTCAGCATAATAACCGGAACCTGGGAGATTTTTCTGACTTCCCTGCAGACCGTCCAGCCGTCATATTCCGGTATCATAACATCCAATAAAAGCATGTCAATATCCTTCATTCTGCTGTGAAAGAGTTCAAGAGCCTGCTTACCATCCTTTGCTTCCACTACTTCATATCCTTCTCTTTCCAGGAAATCACGAAGGAGTATTCTGATTTTCGGCTCATCATCCACCAGCAATATGGTCTTATCCTGTAGCATACTTAGATTACCACCTTTTCTTATTTTCAAATCAAACCAGCACTTTACGCTGCAATGATTTTAACTAATATTAAGAATAGCAGGAATATGTGGTCAAATTATGAAAAAGGATGCTGTACTTTTATTTGTTGCAGTACAGCATCCTTCCTATATTCTTATTCTCCTACAACTTTATTTCTTTGAATTCTTAAACAGCGCTGCTCCAGTCACTATCCTCATCATCCAGATAACGGTAATTACTTTCATAGGCATTCATGGCCTGGAGCCTTGCATTAGCAGTGCTCTGGAAGGCTGCACTTGCCTCATCCGCAGTAATTTCTCCGTCGCCGTCGGTGTCATACTGGCTGAAGAAATCAGCTGTACTGGGAGCATCCTCAATTCCCAGAGAGGAAATCAGCTTCTCATATTCGTCTGTAGAAAGGCTGCCGTCTCCATCCGTATCAATACTGGAAGGAAGTCCTTCCTCCTGCTGTATTGGCGGTGCCATCTGCGGCCTGTTTTCTATTCCGGCGTCTGCCGCTCCCTGTTTTACCTCATCGACACTTATTTTACCGTCCTTATCCGTATCATAGAGGTTAAAGAACTCCTCTGCACTTAAGGCATCGGTAATATTATTGTTTTTTACAAAAGCTTCATATTCCTCTGTGGAAATTACTCCATCACCATCCGTATCTGTGTCGGTGGAGAAAGCTTCTTCCGAGTCCTCCGAGCCGTCTTTGTTCTCTATAGGCGGCAGGGGTGGCGGCATCATCTTGCCGGTATCCTTTGCCTGCATCTCTTCTGAGGTTATCTCTCCGTCTCCGTCAGAATCGTATTTAGCAAAGAAATCTTTTGCACTGGGTGCATTCTGGATTCCCAGCTGTGAGATGAGGGTATCATATTCATCCTCTGAAATAGTACCATCCCCATCCGCATCAATCGAACTAATATCGCCATCCTTGGCATCATCCTTAATCTCCTCTTGTTTTGCTGACTTACTGTTCTGCATTAATCCCATGATATCCATAAGGGACAGATTTTTGCTTCTTACAGTTTTCTCATCCTCTGTAAGAAGAGAATCGGCAGTTACTGTACTTTCACTGCTCTTTTGTACTTTGGCAAGGCTTCCTGTCTTTTGATACCAATTGTTAGTATTAGAACTAATTGAACCAATCATAGCTTTGCTCCTTTCAGTATGTTTATTACACCATATAAATCGGAGCCTAATGTTACAGTTGTGTCACAGGTATATATCATTTTCTTCACAATCTTAGAATTATTTAGAAATATTCAATGAAACAGAGCCTATACTGTCCTTTTCCGTCGGGAAGTTATACGTACAGTAAAAACTTTTTTCTTCCCCGAAACTGTATATGCTTCTTTTTATATAATTCCCTGTCTGCACGTTATGCTTTGTCTCTTCTACAATTACATAATCCGTTGCCGGTGTTACTTTATAATCAATTGTATTGCTGCCCTTGTATTTAATATCTGCAACTGTTATTACTTCATCCTTGCTGCCCATTTCCTTCACCACCATTTTGATGGTCGGATCGACAGTTTTTATCGTAATCGTAAAGGTATGCTTTGTACTGGCGGCAACATTACCATTCAGGCTCTCTTTTGTATAATCTTCAAATTTTACTGTGCAAGATGTATCTGGCATATTTCCTGTAAAAGAGTTCCCACGGACATCCTGGGACAGGATATAAAAAGTGCCGTCTTCCTTTTTATAAACCGGATATACATAAAAGCTATTTATATTATTGGTAGGAACCAGAAATGTTGCACTAGAAATCATCTCTTTCTTGTTGTCAATATCATTATACATCTGACTTAGGTCTGTAAAACCCTTATCTGCCACGGTCACTATATTACTGACATTCTCTCTTATTTCCGGAATAAAGCCAACAAAATACCCATTAACACCCTCAAATTTAACAGTATTGCCTTGCTGCACTCCCTTTATGATTCCTTCATCCAGAAATGGCTTGTTCTTAAAACCAACGCCACCTCCCATATCAGGTGTATTTATAACTGTAGTCTTCTGGGTATCCATTACAAGCTCAAAGGTCAAAAAAGAGCCGCAGAGCACATCATCCTCTGCCTCCTTACCGGTTTCCCCGTCTGTTGCTAATCGGCAGCCGGTAAGACCTGTCAGTAATACAAATACCATTAATAAACCAACGCAGCAGCGTAATCTAAAAATCTTCTTCACTGTCTTCCTCCTCCAACTCTCCGTCACAATCCAGAATATCTCCTACATTGCATTGAAGATAATGACATATTTTATTTAAGGTCTCAAACCGGACACCTTTTGCCTTACCGCTTCGCAGGACGGACAGATTCGCTTCTGTTATTCCTATAAGAGCAGATAATTCTTTGGATGTCATACGGCGCTCTTTTAATATTTCTTCCAAACAAACTCTTATTGCCATACTAAAATTCCATGCCTTTCAGTAATTAATTGCCCGCGTTCCAAGTAAAAGCGAAAATTGCCTTTTTCAATGCGCCCCTTATATAAATAATTCATCACTTTCCTTTAACTCCTTTGCTTCTTTAAAATAAGCAGCCAAAATCATAGAGAAAATTGCTATAACCAAAGGAAATAAAGATGACAGGTCCGCTTGGAAGGCAATATTATTTAACTGTTTTGCCAAAAGCAGCTGTAAGGCATTGCTAAGGATATTGCAGCAGACTGTTGCATAGATACACTTCTTACCAGCTTCCCCAAGGCGGATAGCAGCCATATTCTCTTCTTCCTGCAGGTGCTCTCCCGTCATAGCTTTAAGCAGCATAGCACCATATAAGAAGATAATTATCGTAAAGACAACAGGGATACCGGATAAAATATAGTCCGCAACGGGAAATATCTGCGCTGTGGCAGAGACCTTATCCGTTATTGCCTTATCCACTGAAAGCAGCATAACTATTGAATTAAAGTAGAAAAATATTATTGTATAAAGTACTGCGGCGGCCAGTAAAAGCTTTCTTAACAGCCTGTTTAAAGCTTCGCTGCTGTTATAAGAAGGCGAAACTGTCACAGTTTCAGTCATATATACTAACAGATAACCAATCCATAGAGCCGCATAGAATACAACAAGCGTCATTCTTAATGTAGGAATTACCGAAGCTCCGCCGGGAAAGGAAAAGTATCTGTCAGTCACAGTAACAGGGTTCACAAGGAAATAAAAGAAAAAGAAATTATAAAGTGTTATAAGCAAAAGTATTACATCGGCTTTTTTCCTGCCCTTCGTTTTTCTTTGATAGAGCAAGAAAACCAAAGGAATCAGCGATAACCCAATATAAAAAACAAATGCAAGTACATTGCCAAAAGCCGACCATAAAGACAGCCATCTTAACCCGCTTCCAATCAGCGCAAACGGAAGTGCCAGTATATATGCTCCTTTACTATATGGGAATCCATAGTGCATTACACATGCCAGGATAAATGATAATACCGCCAATGCCCCCAAAACTTTAAAAATAGAATTCTTCATTCTAACCTCTTTCCTGAATATTCCATCTCCGATTGGATATTCATTAATCAGTAATTGAAAAACTGTCTTTAACCGCCGTCCACATTTTTACATTATTATTGTTTTACGATAATTATATGCTGAATAATTATCGTTTGTCAATAATTTTTTAATTATAAAAATAATAATTGGTATTAAGTTCCTTTTCTGATACAATAGAGTAAGTATTTATTGGAAAGGACCACTATATGTTACGTACATTTAATATAAAATCTTTCTTTAAGAAATTATTCCAGCGGATTACGGGAAGTATAACAGCCTGGGGAATCCGTAATTATAGAGGAACAGAAAAACCACTCGCTCTCCCTACCGATATTATAACCGGTTCCCTGATTGCCCTTATGTTCCTGGATTCCGGACTGCCTAAACTCCTGGGGTTTTTTCTTAGTTTTATAATTATTCTTTTCCTTCTGACTCTTCTGCGCCTGATTGTATTACCCATTGCTAAGATAGCTTGGAAGATATCTCCCAGGAGTATTTATCTGATTATAGAGCTCTTTTGGGTGCTTACCTATCTTTGGGATATTTCTCTGGGCAGCGGCGGCGATTCTACCTATACGCCTTCTCAGGTCTTTGCCGTGATTTTTATACTTGCTTTACTTCTATTTTTACGCAGTTTTTATGCAGTCTTCTGCCTGCACCGGAAAACTCCTTCTCTTCTTATCCTCCTGTTCCTGTCTCTTCTGATTACAGGGACAGGCACTGTATTTACATTGAGTAACGGATTTTCCTATCATTATGTAAAAGAGTACTTATCTCTTCAGAAAGACAGGCAAGAATTTACTGCCAATACTGATTTATCCCAGGGTCCGTTAAAGACTGCTTCTCTTGAGTATAGCCCCAAAGAAGATACCCTTTCCACTTCAACGGTTAATCTGTCAAACTATGTTACCTACGAAGGTTTTACCAAAAAACTGCGGGATTTTTACTGGGGATACAGTATTGACAAAGTTCCGGTAAAGGGAAAGATATGGTATCCGGTCCAGGGGACGAATTATCCGGTTATGTTTATTGTCCATGGAAACCATACCATGACTGCCGACTCTTATCTGGGCTACTCCTATCTGGGAGAATATCTGGCAAGCTACGGTTATGTTGTAGTGTCAGTAGATGAAAGCTTTTTGAACGGCTATATTGATGAAGGCCTATCCGGTGAAAATGATGCCAGGGCAATCCTTCTCTTAGAGAATATGGAAGAAATTGAAAAAGTAAACAAAACAGAGGGAAGTCTCTTATATAACAAGATGGATTTTGATAATCTGACTTTGGCGGGCCATTCCAGAGGAGGAGAAGCAATCACCATCGCAGCCCTTTATAATACCTTAAGTGTTCTTCCTGACAACGGAAATATCCATCTGTATTATAAGTTCAATATTAAGTCACTGATTGCCATTGCTCCCTGTGCTGACCAGTACCGTCCCTCCGGAAGGGATGTTGAGCTGAAGGATATTAATTATCTGCTGGTTCACGGTTCCAACGACCAGGACGTCTCCTATATGATGGGAGAAAAGCAGTATCATAACATTACTTTTACCGGGGAAGAGGATAACTTTAAGGCATTCCTTTATATTGCAGATGCCAACCATGGACAATTCAACTCCCAATGGGGAAGATTTGACTTAAGTACCCCCTTCAACATGATGCTAAATACCAAAAACCTTCTTCCTGAGAAGACACAGCAAAACATCTTAAAGACTGCCATCAGGAATTTTCTGGATGCCACTGCAAAGAAAGACATGAACGCAAAAGCTTTCTTTACCGATTATAATATCATGCGTCAGGAATTGCCTGAGAACCTGTACTTGAATGGCTATGAAGACAGCTCTGTACAAAATATCTGTGATTATGAAGAAGATACGGATTTAACAACCGCTTCCATTGACAATGCCAAACTTACTTCAATGGGCTCTGCCTATTGGTATGAAACAAAACTTTACTATGAGCTAAATGGCCCCGACAGAGATGACTACGCCCTTTCCTACGCCTGGGACGATTCCTTAAGTTCCTATTATGAAATGCAGTTTACTTCACCTTATCAAAACACGAAAGCTTATATGCAATTTGATGTCATGGATGACAGGGAATTTAAAAAAGGGGAAAAGCAAATCACTCCAATGGATTTTACCGTCAAGATAGCCGATGAAAACGGAGAAAATGCCTATACTGCATTATCGGATTATGCCAAAGTCTATCCTTCCCTGCCGGTAATGACCACCAAACTTCAATTTATAACGAACAGCCCTGTTTATAAGCACTATTTTCAAACTGTTCGTATTCCTATAGAAGCTTTTCTTAAGAATAATGGGAAGCTGAACCTTTCCTCTATTAAAGAAATCAGCTTTTATTTTAATAAAGTGAAGGATGGAAAAATCAAACTGGATAATATCGGATTTTCAGACTAGTCCTGCCTTTTTGTCTTGTGGAATAATATATAAAATCATATATTCCATTATCCAAGACATACAATGTATAAACGCAGGAACAAACATAAAGTGCATTGGAAAGGCATGGTGATTGTTATAAAACCACATATTCAAGGCGCTCTAATCAGCATAGGAATAGCATTGCTGGTCGGTCTTTTATCCGCTCTCCTCTCAGGCGGTCAGCGGGAACTGTACCAAACTCTAATTCAACCGCCCTTTGCTCCCCCCGCCTGGCTGTTTGGAGTTGTTTGGACAATACTCTACATCCTGATGGGAATAGCCTCATACCTGATATACATATCCGCTGCAAAGCCATCAGCCAAAACGGCAGCTCTTTGTCTTTATGCCCTACAGCTCTTCGTAAATTTCAGCTGGAGTATCGTATTTTTTCGTTTCCAGGAATACGGCTGGTCAGTGGTGGTATTAGCACTGCTGCTGTTTTTAGTTGCATTGACTATGATGCTGTTCTTTCCTATTAACCGGCCTGCCGCCTATTTACTCATACCATATTTTCTATGGCTTCTGATTGCATATTACTTAAACATAGGTGTATTTTTGTTAAATAGATAATTATAGCATAAGCGCCAAAATCCCTGTCTTAATACAGTTACAGGCAATTCACACAAAGCAGAAAGAACCCATACACCTTGGAACCAGTGTATGGGTTCTTTCTGCTTTGTGTGAATTGCCGTCCCATTGAAAAAGACTGACCTTTTCACATTGCACACATATGCTGTTTCTATCGTTTATAGAAGATGAAAACTAACAACAACCTTGAACAAATCTCCGTCTGTTATTACCTGGAAGATTCCTCCCTGAAGTTCGGTAAAGCTCTTGGCAATGGCAAGACCAAGGCCGGAACCTTCGGAATTTCTGGCTTTATCACCTCTTACAAACCGTTCTACAATTTCTTCTCCCGTAAAATCCAGTTCTTCATGGGATATATTTCGTACAGTAATAGTAACTTCCTTCTCCTTTACTTCCATATCCAGATAAGCTCTGGAACCGTGGAGAGCATATTTACACATGTTGATGAGAAGATTTTCAAAAATCCGATAGGTTTTTTCACTGTCCAGCCAGGTTATTACCTTATCGTCCGGTATTCTTACCCTAAAATCAAGGTCCGCCCCTGCAACTCGGTCGCTTAACTCAAATTGCAGCTGCTTTAGCAATGCCGCTAAATCCACCTCCACAGGATTCATGGAAATGGTATTGCTGGCTGCTTTACTCATCTCGAATAAATCCTCAATCAAAATCTTAAGGCGGAGAGCTTTTCTGTCCAGCGTCTCTACATAGGAGTCTCTTTGTTCCTCTGTCAGGTTCTTATCTTTTAACAAATCCACATAGGTAATTATTGCCGTTAAAGGTGTCTTCAGGTCATGGGATACGTTGGTAATCAACTCCGCCTTCATCTTCTGGCTCTTGGTCTCTTCTAAAACTGCCTTGCGAAAACCTTGCTGCACCTTCATTAACTGCTCTTTTAACGGATTAAAGATTCCGGCATTTCCAATTGTAACCTCCAGATTTCCCTCGGATAACTTACCGGCGGCTTCTGTGATAGTATTATAATCAGAAGTTATTTTGTTCTTATACTTATTAATAAAGAAAAAGAGTACCCCTGTATAAATGATTGCACCAATAACACCGACTCCCCACATGGAACAAAGAATTATCATAATCACCATATTGCCGCCAAGAAGGAGAAGAATCTTTTTATTATCTTTCTTACTCATATCAAAGGAACTGGCATAAATCCATCCTTTTTTCAAGCTTCTTCCTATCCAGAACAAGAACCGAAAGCTAATGGTATTCTCTTTTAAATACCTTGCCGGCTTTTTGATAAATAGTTCACGGATTGAGAGCGCAGCCGCAAACCAGACCAGGAATATTGTAAGCCATATAAAAACATTAAAGATATTTACAACTACTCTTGACATTTCTTCTGTAAAAATGTGATTTCCGTTTAAAGCAAATAAATCACCGTTTACCGTTTCTCTTATGAGGTCAAGTATTACTTCATCATAAAATGGAATCGTAAGTGCCGCCCCAATAGCCCATATCTCTAATGGTATTTTTGCTTCAATGCCTTTTCCAACACCTAAAGGCTTAATAACCGGCAGAATAAATCCAAGAAGCAGAACCAGCAGGATGCCGATTACATATAGATAGCCGGCGCCTGCCCTGCTATAAGCATCGTTAATCATTTGAGTGCTTAGATACCCTGCCTCCTGCTGATATTCATTTTGAAGGAAAGTTTCAGACTTTACCGCGTATACGACCGTCATATCAGAGAATTTTTTGACCCGGCTGGCATACCAGGCTGCATTATTCCAGCTTCTATTAACCATCTCCTCTGTCAGATTGAGACTCAGGAAGGCATTTTTACCGCTTTTTGAAACGCCTTGAAAATAAGGCATATTTAAGTTTCCGTCTTTATCAAACTGTAATACTGTATAAAAGGAATATTCTTTCTTAATATTTTCAGCTTTTTCACCCTCTGACAGAAAAGCAGAAAGGTCAGACCCGGTATTACTCAGATGGGTTCCGGTGGTGTCATCTTTTATATAGTATTCAAGCTGGTATTTTGACAGAGTGCCATAGAAAAATTGATAATACCAGTCGTTCATCAATGTAGCAAAATCATTCTTAAAATTATCATAGTTATCATCCGTCGCGCCGTTACTATCATCGTTCAGATTTGCAATACCATCAACATTGTTTAAATAAACATCACTTGCTCCGAGTTTTTTATTGCTTTTCTGCCGTTCCAGTTCCCACTTCAATACGTAATTTCCCTGAAATAACCTTTCAAGAAAGCTGCTTTCTTCCGATTCTTTCAGACTTTCCATGTCTTTTTCTCTGTTAGTCTGAGAAAGCTCCAAAAAGCCTTTTGCATTCTCAACGATTGGTTTATAAAAAAATAAAACTGCCGTTGCCAAAAGTGCAAGCAGTACCATACTCACAAATAACCCTAATCCTTTTCTATCGCTGTTGTTTTTCAATCTTATATCCAACGCCCCACACCACCTTTAAATATTTTGGTTCCTTCGGGTTATATTCGATTTTTTCCCGAAGATTGCGGATATGTACCATAATGGTATCTGTATTTACCGCACGTTCATTCCACACTTTTTCATATATCTCATCAGAGGAGAATACTCTGCCAGGATTCTTCATAAGAAGAGCCATTATCTTAAACTCCAGAGGTGTCACCTTTACCGCATTGCCATCAACACTTAAAGTGACGGTATTCTCATTGAGTTCCAGGCCTCCTACCACATAGACATTCTCATCTTCTTTTTCTTTATGATTCAAGACTTCCAGATACTTTTTATACCTTCGAAGCTGAGAATTTACCCTGGCTAAAAGCTCCAAAGGAGCAAAGGGCTTTGTCACATAATCATCTGCTCCGCATTGAAAGCCCGTCAGCTTATCAATCTCTTCTGATTTCGCTGTCAGCATAATTATGGGAAAATCATGACTTTCTCTGATTTTCATAGTCATGGTTATTCCATCCATTCCCGGCATCATAATATCTACAATTGCCAGATGAATAGTTTCCTTCTCTGCTATGGAAAGCCCTTCTCTTCCGTTTTCTGCCTTAAAGACCACATATCCCTGGTTCTTTAAGTATATTCCGATTCCTTCCAAGATCTCTCTGTCATCTTCCACCACTAATATACGATAAGCCTCCATAGTTCCTCCTAGATAATTTCATTTTCTTCATTAGGCTTATTATACAACATTTCAGAAAAAAAGTCTTACTATGCCTTTTCATCCTCCTCTTCTTGTAGCATTTCACAGGTACTCTGTTCTCCTTCATTCCACACCTCCGTCTGTTTTTAATAAATTTAACAGATAAAAATAAAAGAACGCGTCATATAAAACGAAAGATTTTCTAAAGATTACAGTTAAAAGTACAAAAGCCAGACTTTACCAATCAAACCAATTAAAAACTGCCGCACATAGCTTATAACTATCTGCGGCAGCAATCTATTTATTTATTCCAATTCATTATCCGGCTATTTTAGCTTTTTCTTTTATAGTCAGTACCTTATCAATCTTAACTTTTAACTCATCTGAGATTTCCGTCAGAGGAAGCCTAAGTTCCGGGGAATCAATGAGTCCCAATGTGTTCAGACAATACTTAATCGGTGCGGGATTGGGCTCCTCGAATAATAGAGGAATCAGAGGATAGAGTTCCTTCCAGGTCTCAAGAGCTTCATTCCCATTGTTTTCTCTAATGTCTTTATAAATCTTAACGAACTTCTCTGTATTAATATGAGCAGATGCCATAATGCCGCCTGCTCCTCCCAGGGTAAGGGTCAGATAAAATAGCAAATCCTCTCCTGTAAGTACAGAAAAATTCTTAGGCGTATTCAGCAGTAAATTCATAGTCTGCTTAATATCTCCGCAGGAATCCTTAAGGCCGACAATGTTCCCAAATTCCGCCAGCTTGTGTATCGTCTCATTTGTAATGTTTACACCGGTACGGTATGGAATGTTATAAATAATAATATCAAGGGCGGTTTCTTCTGCAAGGTTTTTAAAATGGCTATAGATTCCATTCTGGTTCGGCTTATTATAATAAGGACAGACAGAAAGAATTCCCTCTATCTTATATTTCTCAGCCAGCTTTGCCCTCTTAACCACATTGGCTGTACAGTTTCCTCCTACTCCTGCAAATATCGGCAGACGGCCCCTGTTGAATTCTATGGTCTTATCCATCATCTCCTCAAATTCATATTCGGTTAAGGTTGGAATCTCTCCCGTTGTTCCAAAAGGGATAAGTCCTGTTATTCCGGTATCTGCATAATGATTTATCATTTTTTCATAGGATTTATAATCAATATTCCCTTCTTTAAAAGGCGTGATAATTGGCAGCCATACACCGTTAAGTGACATAATATTACCTCCTGAATTCCAATGGCGTTAACAAACATTTGGCCGTGAGGCCACTCAATGCCGGGTGTGAAATGTCTTGTATCTCACACTATTATTCTATCGTAAATGAAAGGATATGTTACTTAAAAAACATCCTTCGTTCATCTTTTTCTCTATTATACAAAACATTATTTTAATAAAATATTATTATAATGCTTCCAATATTGCATATAGTGCTGTATACTGATTGTAATTTTAAAAATGCTGTAAAAATTCATCCCTGGCGATAAAAATTCATCCCTTGGGATAAAAATTCATCCCTTGGGATAAAAAACATCCCTGGCGATAAAAAACATCGCTGGTGATAAAAAGCATCGCTGGCGATAAAAAACATCCCTGGTGATAAAAAGCATCGCTGGTGATATTAGGTGTTTAAAAAGGAGATTAAAAATGGGGAATTTTGAGAAGCTTGGATACCTAAAAGATGACTTTCGGATATTCCACCTGATTGACAGTGAGAAAAAAGAGTTTAATTTCCATTATCATGACTTTAATAAAATAATGATTTTTTTGTCCGGTAACTTAAACTATACAGTAGAAGGAAGAAACTATAGTTTAAAACCATATGATATTCTTCTGGTAAATGCCGGTGAAGTACATCGTCCGGTATGCCTTGATAATTCAGCATATGAAAGAATCATCGTATATGTGTCTACTGATTTTTTAGCCGCTTATAAGGGTGAGGATTATGATCTTAGTTATTGTTTCGAAAAGGCCAGAACAG
Source organism: Bacillota bacterium (assembly GCA_023450835.1). Classification (GTDB taxonomy): domain Bacteria; phylum Bacillota; class Clostridia; order Lachnospirales; family Lachnospiraceae; genus Anaerocolumna. Next base: position 16,677 of record JAEXGM010000176.1, read on the forward strand.
AACATTCCAATGTTCTTCGTATTCCCTCCATGGATAAATCCAAGCTCTTTCATGTATGCCGTGAATTGGAGCTTTCCTTCAAGGATAATGATTTTGCCAGAGAGCTCTATCAGAAGATATTATTCCTGGAGTTTATGATCCAGCTAAACCGTACTGTTATTGCTAATCATGTAAACTACCTAAACAGCGATATGACGAATGATAAGCTGCTGGCCATTATTGACTATATCAATGCCCATCTGACAGAGGATATTACTATTGACACTCTGGCGAATACTTTCTATTTAAACCGTTATTACCTGATGCACTTTTTCAAGGAGCACACGGGATATACGGTGGGTAATTATATAACGGAGAAACGGCTTCTTCTTGCAAGGCATTATGTCCAGTCAGGCTATACTTCAACCCAGGCCTGCTACCAGAGCGGCTTTAAGAACTACTCCACCTTTTCCAGAGCATTTAAAAAAGCTTTTAAGACCATGCCAAAGAACGCTCTGTTTATTGATTAGTAAAAATCTTTCCGGAGGTGCCATTTGAAATACGATTGCCTTATAGTTGACGATGAAATCCCCTTATCTCAAAGTACCTGCGAGTACTTTACCATGTTCGATGTGAAAACCACCTGGGTGGCGGATGCCGACTCCTGTCTTGCATTCTTTACTGCCAACCAGGCGGATATTATACTTCTTGATATCAATCTGGGCAATGATTCCGGCTTTGCTTTATGTAAAAAGCTCCGCCAAATTACAGAGGTCCCTATTCTCTTTATCAGCGCCAGAACCAGCGATGATGATGTTCTCCTCGCCCTTGGCATCGGTGGTGACGATTATATCAGCAAACCTTACTCCTTAAATATCCTGCTGGCCAAGGTTAAAGCCATCCTTAAACGCTATCAGAACATATCCTCTGACGAATTGACCTTCGGTGATTTTACTGTTAATCTTCATCTGGAACGGGTATTTTGTAAAGGTCAGGATTTAGGCCTTAAGACGATGGAGTATAAGCTGCTCTCTTATCTGGTGAAAAACAAAGGCCGCATTATCTCCAAGGAAGAGCTCTTTCGTAAGGTATGGGGCGATTCCATTACAGGTGACGGAACCTTGAATGTACATATACGCCGTATTCGTGAAAAAATTGAAACTGACCCCAATAATCCCAGCTATATAAGAACCATCTGGGGAACCGGATATATATTTGAAGGCTAAAAATACGGTGCATTTTCCCGTTAAGTTTACTGGCGTTAAGAAAGGCGGCCAATATGAAACTTAAAACATATATCATCACACTGCTGTTATTGTTTTTCCTGGGAATCACCTGTGCCGTATACGTCTTTTCCCTGCCGGCTGACGACAAATTGGATAATATAGCCGTAAATGATATCGTATCCGATATCAGATCAAACTGGAGTCTTGCAGGAAGTTCCGAATATGCCTTGCCGGGTACTTTCTATGGCATCGATTATGCTGTAATTGACCGGGACGGAGCACTTCTTGCCGCTACCAGACAGGGAATTTCAGAAGATGAAAATTCTGCCATCCGTCACAGGGATACCATCATAACCATAACAGATACAAAAGGTGCTATACTTGGTAAAATCTTCTTTTATAATGATACGCAAAAACAACAGGAGAAGTTCAAACAAAGGCTTCTTCTAATTTACCTGTTTTTATGTACATTTATCTTTTTATCGGTTTCTGCCTTTTCTTATTCCATACATAAAAAAATTCTAAAACCTTTTCATACTTTAAAGAATTTTGCCCAGGATATTGCCGGCGGTAAACTTGACATTCCGCTTCCTATGGATAAAGGCAATGTCTTTGGTGCTTTCACAGAAAGCTTTGATTTGATGAGAAGCCAGCTTGCCATTGCCAAAGAGAACGAGAGAAAGGCGACTGTCAGTAAGAAGGAACTGGTGGCATCCTTAAGCCATGATATTAAGACTCCTGTAGCCTCTATAAAAGCAATTGCCGAATTGATGTGTGTCAGTGCTCAGGAGGATAGGACCAGGCAGCAGCTGGATACGATAAATGCCAAGGCTGACCAGATTAATCTCTTAATCACCAATATGTTTCATGCCACCCTGGAAGAATTGCAGGAGTTAAAGGTCATGCCCGTTGAGATTTCCAGCCATAGTATCTATAATCTGATACAAAGTGCCGACTACCTGCATCAGACAGTAACCGACTCCATTCCTGACTGCCTGATAATTGCAGATTCCCTGCGCCTGGCACAGGTTTTTGATAATATTATCAGCAACTCCTATAAATATGCCAGCACTGATATTCACGTTCATTTTGAGCTTACGGATTCCTTTATTATCCATATAACCGATAACGGTCCGGGAGTTCTCTCCGAAGAATTGCCCCTCTTAAAGCAAAAATATTACAGGGGTAAGAATGCCTTAAACCAGCAGGGATCCGGTATTGGGCTATATATCTCAGATTATTTTATGGAGAAAATGCAAGGTTCCCTTCAATTCATCCTCGAGAATGACAGCTTTACCGCAGAGCTTATCCTCCCTCTTGCCTGAAGATTTAAGGATTGGTTAAGGATTAGATAAAGACTGGTTAAAAACTCCTGTGCTATGATAAGACTGCAACCCGATATTGCCTTACTGAAACAGAAAAGAGGATTTCATGCAAAAAGCCGTTTTAACAACCAATAAACTCAGTAAAACCTTTTCTAACAAAGGTCTGCAGCAGCATGTGCTTAAGAATTTGGACCTGCAGATATACGAAGGTGATTTTACCATCATAATGGGAGCTTCCGGTGCCGGCAAATCGACCCTTCTCTATGCCCTGTCCGGCATGGATAAACCCACTCTTGGAGAAATCCATTTTAAAGAACAGGAAATCTCCCGTTTAAGCAATGATAAGCTGGCAATCTTTCGCCGCAGGAATTGTGGTTTTGTCTTTCAGCAGATTTACCTGCTGGACAATATGAGTCTCTTAGACAATGTGCTTGCCAGCGGACTATTAGTCACAAACAATAAAAAGGAACTTGTAAAAAGAGCAAAGGATTTATTCCTTGCTGTGGACCTGCCTGAAAATCTATGGAACAAATTTTCTTCCCAGTTATCGGGAGGAGAAGCCCAGCGGGCTGGAATTGTAAGAGCACTTATTAACAACCCTGCCATCCTTTTTGCCGATGAGCCTACGGGAGCTTTAAACTCCACTTCCGGTACCGCCGTATTAAATGTATTGACGGAAGTAAATAAAAATGGCCAAAGCATTGTTATGGTTACCCATGATATTAAGTCAGCACTGCGGGGCAACCGGATTATTTACCTAAAGGACGGAACCATCTGTGGAGAATGTATTCTCGGAAGTTTTCTGGAAGAAGACACAAGGAGAGCAGAAATGCTGCATTCCTTTTTAAGCGAAATGGGGTGGTAAGATAATGAAAAAAATTCTTATGCTCTCCTTCTCTAACATTAGAAAAAATAAGGGGCAGTCCGTCAACCTTCTGGCAGTAATCTTTATTACAGGATTTCTTCTGAATCTCGGTCTCCTGCTGTTGTTTAACTTCAGTAAATTTTATGATAAGTTATGCGAAGAAGTACATTCTCCCCACGCTGCTTTTTTGATGAATCAGTCTTCCTACGTCCCTGCCCAGAGCAATTATCTAAAAAACTATCCCGGTGTAACGGATTTCGAAGAACAGGAAGTACTGGCCGATACTGCCAGTATAAAATACAATGGTGATACCATGCCGGGTATGTTCGTAATGGTAAAGACAGGCGAAAAACAGAATATGAACCCTTTAAAGCTGATTGGGCCATCTAAACCACTTGATGATAATTCTATTTACCTCCCCTATATTATGAAAACCGGCGGTAATATGAATCTGGGCGATGATTTTTTCATAACGGTAGAAAATCAGGAATATCATTTTACCATTGCTGGTTTTACCGAAGAGGTTTTCTTTGGTTCCAATACCATACAATGGTACCGATTCTATCTCTCGGGTAAAGGCTATGACCGGTTAAAGGAGCGCCTTCCTTCTTCTAGCCGCATTTTACAGACTGTGCGCATGGAAAAACCTTCTTACAGTGACCGGCTGATTAAGGATTTTTCCCATAAATTTTCCTATCAGGCGGTAACGGATAATATGTCCGTTTATTATTACTGCTCTTATGATAACGTGAAAACAAGCAGAACCTTCCTGTCAGGCATCACCTCTATGATATTTGTGGCTTTGGCTGCGGTAATTTTATTGGTCAGTCTTGTAGTCATACGTTTTCGGATTCATAATACCATGGAAGAAAGCATGGTAAATATCGGTGTTTTAAAAGCTTTGGGATATCAGAGCCGACAGATTATAGCCTCCCTGGTGCTGCAATTTACAGGTATAGCTACCGTGGCTATACTGCTTGGAATCGCACTTTCCTATACCGTCCTGCCGGTAATATCCGATATTCTTAAAATGCAGACTGCACTTATCTGGAAACAAAGCTTTGATCCTCTTATAAGCAGCATGACCCTTCTTGTGATTTTATTAATTATTTTCACGGATACAGTCCTTACCTCTTTGCGAATCCGGAAAATGCACCCCCTTACAGCCTTAAGAGGCGGCATTCCTACTCATAATTTCAGACGTAATTATTTCCCCCTGGAAACCTCCCACGGTAATTTAACCTTTTTGCTGGCTGCCAAGAGCGTAATTCAGAATTTAAAGCAGAACTTCATGATTTTTGCTGTAATCATAGCAATTACTTTTGCTTCCGCTTCAGTCTTATCCATATACTATAATGTCGGCCTTCATCCCGACAGTTTTGCGCAGCTGGTTGCAGGAGAAGTCCCGGATGCTGTCTTTATCGTAAAAGATCCGGCTAATTCAGCAAAGGTCATGACAGATATCAAGCAATCCACAAGTGTAGAAAAGGTTATCTATTATTCCGCCTGCTCTGTTCTGGTTGACGGCAACGAAGCTCAAAGCTATGTTACTGCAGATTTCTCCCTCACTGAAGGAAAGATGCTGTATAAGGGCCGGTATCCGAAACATGATAACGAAATTGCCTTAAGCGGCCCCCTTTCTCAACAAACCGGAAGGAATATCGGAGATACCGTAACCATTACCTATAACGGAAGAAACTATGATTACCTTATTACAGGATTAATCCAGTCAATGAATGATAACGGCAACGGACTTTCCATTACAACCGACGGAATGAAACGGCTCTATCCGGATTTTCTGCCCGAGCAGATATATGTTTATATGAAAAATACAGCGGATGCGCAGAAATTAATAAACGATTTAACCAGGACAGACGGCCGGCTTTTCGTCAATACCTTGAACATGAAGAAGCTGGTGGAGGTCCAGCTTGGCGTATATGGCTCTGTTTTCGCTACCATCACTTCTGCCATTACCGTAATCACCTGTTGTGTTGTAATTCTTGTATTATACCTGGTACTGAAAACTTCCATACTACGGCGCAGACGTGAGATAGGTATCCAAAAGGCTGTGGGCTTTACTTCCTTCCAATTGATGAACCAGCTGCTTTTAAGCTTCTCCCCAGCTGTCATAGCCGGTGTTGCTGCAGGCTGTATATTAGGCATTTACTGTTTTAATCCTCTGTTCGTTATACTGGTTCAAAGTCTTGGAATTATGACAGCCTCCATGCCGGCTTCCTATTCTCTTACCGTTTTTCTTGGTATAGGAATAATAGTACTGTCTTATGTCATATCCCTGCTTATTACCTTACGGATAAGAAAAATCACACCTTATATGTTAGTAAGTGAATAAATACTAAAAAGGAATTCCACCGGATTATTTGTGGAATTCCTTTTCTTTTATTATGAGCTGCTGACTGCTATTTTAGGTATATCATATCCCAGTAAGTTAATTCCGGCACGGTAAATTCAATAAAACTGCCTTTGCTGTCTTCGCCTTTTGCAAATACAAGATTACTGCTTCTGCCCTCATTCCTGTCCGGAGATGCCAGCCGGAGACTTTGCACTTTCCTGTCCGTATAATATCTGACTTTCATATCATGAATTTCCTTGGGAGCCGCTTTTTTACCTCTCTCATCTCTCCACTGGTTATCCGTTCCCAGCAGGTTAATTAGATGCAGGATATCATAGGTACTGTCTGTTTTCGTATAGGCCCATACCGTATCCGACTTGCCGTCACTACTTGTATTATATCCGGCGATTACTGCCTCATTTTCGGCAACTTTCTGACCATCCCTTAGAAGATTCTCATAAGCTACGATAAAGTCAGAAAGTCCTTTCATGTACTTCTTTAAGTCCTCACTCATTGGGATATTGTCATCAGGATAATATTCCTTATGCAACATATGAGCCCCATTTCCAATCTCCAGCCTGGAACCTCCTGCCGCATATACGGAAGCCGCCGCCAGAATAACACCGGGATCATTCATAGTCCCTACAGTTTTATCATAATTAACATACGCCTTTACCACAAGGGATTTTCCTTTACCGTCAAAAGACTCTGCCTTGCTGTCCAAAAAGGAACGTTCCACCTCTTTTACAAGGGAATAATAGGTATCATAGGTATTTCCGTCTCTGTCCTTATCCCAGGGCCAGATTTCAGCGTATAGAATATCCGTTCTGCTCTTATTGGCATTTTCAATTCCCTGAGCTCCTACAGGATTAAAAGAAAGATATTTGTTTCCTAAAGCTTCTTTGGCTGCATTCAGGAATTGGATATAGGTATCCTTTACCAGATAGATAGGTTCTCCTTTTTCATCTGTTCCAAGAGGCCCTCCCTCTGCAGTCACCATCTTCCCCCAGTCTCCCACCGTATCTCCATGCCAACCGTCAAAATCAAAAGCTTCAAAGATTCTATTCTCCTGTGCAAAGATGTATTTCTGCCAAAAAGGGTTTAAGGGATTCAGAAAGTACAGATTACCATTGCCGGAAGGTGAAGTCCCCATATGGAACTTAAATTCTCCTTCCCCCCTGTCGTTATCAGGAGCAAAATACAGCTTCCACTGTTCTGCTTTCGTAGGGTTGCCTTCCTTATCCTGAAAGAAGGTATCTGTCCCGGCATAAATCATATTATAGGCCATGTTAATCATATTTGCCTGATGAGCATATTTTATATAATCCGCAAGTACTGTTCCATCTATTACTCTGCCCGACCAGTCCTTCCAGGTGCCGTGGTTTCCGGCAGTGATACCGTCTGCCAGAGGCTGATGATGGAGGTACTGCCAGTCGTAGTATTCAATGGTGTTAATATGATAGGCTGCCATCTCCTGAATCATGGTCCGGGTGTCAGCTCCCTTGCTAAAATCGGACAGATAGCCGTATCTTGGAAACTTCAGAACAGTGGAAGACACATCTACTCCTACTGTTTTGCTGTCTGCAAGACCTCCCCATTTACCGGAAAGGGAAAGTTCCAGCAGATAACCGGTATAGTCCTTATCCGGCGCCTGCCAGGTAAATTCAAGGTCCTTTTCTCCTGCCTGAATAGAAGAAAGGGTGTATGTTTCCGCCTTCTTAACTTCCTCTCCCAGATGGAAGGCTTTTACCTTTATTACAGCATCCTTTAGTACTTTATCATTTTCATTTTTAACACGTACTGTAATTTTTACAGTATCACCTGGGCAATACCTGGATTTGTCTGTTGTGGCACTTTCAATTATCATCTTCTCCGTTCTTCCTCTTTCTTTTTCAATATATGAAAAAATGAGTAAAGCAAATAAAAGTATGATAAATAAGATTATCAGACTTACTATAAATCGTTTTCTGTTAGCCACCTTATTCCTCCTGATTACCGTTCCATTTTGAAAAAAACTGACCATTTACCGGGCTAACCATTATATTTTACGGTAAATCCTGGCCTCAAAGGGCTTAAGTTCTCCCCTTTCACCGGTTAGCGGATAATTTGCTATCAGAAGTTCTTCTTCTCCTGTCCACCCCTCCGGCATTACAAAAGCTGCTTTCCCACCATGGAAGTTACATATTATGAGAAGCTGCTCTTCTCCCAAGGTTCTTGTATAAGCAAAGATATCCTTATCTTCTTCCATTAGCAGCTCAAAGCTTCCATCAGCGAATATTTCATATTCTTTCCGAAGTTTTATCAGCTTCCTGTAATAGTGGAATACGGAATCCTCCTCCGCCAGCTCCCTTTTTGCATTGATTTCTCTGTAATTATCATTCAGGCGTATCCAGGGAATGGCCTCTGAAAAGCCGGCATTTACGGTATCTTCCCACTGCATGGGTGTTCTGGCGTTGTCCCTGCCCCTGGCATGGATGGATCTTAGAATATCTTCCTTTTTATATCCCTTTTCCAGCCTTTCACGGTACATATTCAGAGTTTCAATATCCTTATAGTCCTCGATGCCAAATTCCACATTGGTCATTCCAAGCTCTTCCCCCTGATAGATATATGGTGTGCCCTGGAGACCATGAAGAAGAGTTGCAAGCATTTTGGCGGATTCTATCCGGTACTCCCTGTCATTTCCCCACCTTGATACGATGCGGGGAAGGTCATGGTTATTCCAGAAAAGGCTATTCCAGCCGGTTTGATACAATTCTTTCTGCCATTTTGCAAATACTTTCTTTAATTTCAACAAATCAAGGGGCGCGAGGTCCCACTTTTCCCTGCCGGCCTCCTGGTCCAGCATAATATGCTCGAACTGGAATACCATGGAGAATTCACTGCCGTCGGGATTACTGTAGAGCCTGGCAAGCCTTGTGTCTGCTCCCCAGGCCTCACCTACGGTTATCAAATCACCTTTCTGAAAGGTTTCCCTGCTGAGTTCCTGGATATATTCATGAAGTCTTGGCCCATTGTTCGTAATTTTTAAATCCGGTTCCTTGGCAATCTGGTCAATGACATCCAGACGGAAACCTCCGACTCCTTTTTCCATCCACCATAATATCATGTCGTAGATTTCCCGACGCAGCTTTGGATTCTCCCAGTTCATATCCGGCTGCTTTACGGAAAACTGATGAAAATAGTACTGTGAAAGCTCTTCTACCCATTCCCAGGCAGAGCCGCCAAAGCACGCTCTCATATCGTTAGGCGGTACATCTTTTACTCCATCCCGCCAGACATAATAGTCATGATAGGGATTGTCCTTACTTTTTCTTGCCTCTATAAACCAGGGATGCTCATCGGAAGAATGGTTTAAGACCAAATCCATCATTATGCGGATATTTCTCTTACCTGCTTCCTGTATCAGTTCCTCCATATCCCTCATATTTCCGAACATCGGGTCAATATCCCTGTAATCAGAAATATCATACCCATTATCATCCTGAGGAGACTTGCACACCGGTGACAGCCATATGGCATTAATTCCCAGAATTTCAAGATAATCCAGCTTCTCTATAATTCCCTGCAAATCCCCTATTCCATCATAATTGCTGTCCTTAAAGCTTCTTGGATAAATTTGATAAACAACCGCATTTTTCCACCACTTATTTGTTTTCATACTAATAACCATACCCTTTCTAATGTGTCTCATGTCTGTACCCAGGATTACACAGGCACAAACTCCTTTCGTGAATAACAAATCTTTGATTTATATAAGCACAGGCAATTTGTAGAAATCAGAAAAAACGAATGCGCCTTGGAACCAGCGCATGAGTCTTTCCGGTTTGTGCCAATTGCCGTCCCATTGTATAAATCAAATCTTTTATCATTCTAATCATACTATTCCTTTACCGACCCCATTACAATACCGGTAATCAGGTATCTTTGCAATAGTGGATATATCAGCAGTAAGGGTATAACAACTACCACAATTTTAGCCGCATTCAGGTTCTGGTTGGAAACCTCCGTTACACTTGCAAGTGAGCTGGAATTCATACCGGCTTTCAATAATTCCTCAATGTTAACGCTTAAGGACTGTATGTAGGTCATAACAGGATAATTCTTGATTTTGGTAATATATATCAGACCGCTATAGAAATCATTCCAACTGCCTACAATACTAAACAGAGCTACTGTAGCAAGAGAGGGCTTGGATACCGGCACATATACCTTAAACAGTATCTGAAAGGGTGTGGCTCCGTCAATCATGGCTGCTTCCTCCAGAGATTTTGGGACCCCTATAAAGAAATTCATCACCAGAATTACACTGAAGATGGGAACTGCCCCCGGAAGCACCAGTGCCCATATGGAGTTTAAGAGGTTCAACTGTTTTACTATCAGATAAGTAGGTATCATACCGCCGTTGAAGAGCATGGCAAATACCAGCAGATTCATATAGATATTCCTGCCCTTAAACTCTCTGTCCGATTTTGCCAGAGGATATGCCATCAGCACAATCAGGATAATGTTAAGGACAAGAGCCAGAGCCACTCTTATGACAGAAATCCCGAAGGAACGCCCGAACTGGGAATCCCCCATGATTTTCTCATAAGCCGCCGCTGTGAACTGAACAGGAAACAGCCCGACCTTCTGGGCAGTTACCGCCGCACTGCTGCTAAAGGATATGGCAACAATATTCCAGAGCGGCAAAAGACAGAGAAGTGCCAGCAAGATAACAATTATATAGATTATAGTACCACGAAGTTTTGAGCTTAAAGATTTATTTTCTATCATATCCCCCTCCTAAAATATCTTTCTGTCCGTGAATTTCTTGGAAAATCCATTGGCGCTTAACATCAGTGCCATACCAATAATGGATTTTAAGAGCCCTACGGCCGTAGCAAAGCTATATTGCCTTCCAATGAGGCCGATACGGTATACATAGGTATCCAGTACATCTCCAGACTGGTATACCATAGGCGTATAGAGGTTATAAATCTGGTCAAAACCCGCACTTAAGATACTGGTAAGACTCATGGCAACCATTAGAAGTATAATCGGCAGCATTCCGGGTAAGGTAATATGCCATATTCTTTTGCGCCAGGCAGCCCCGTCAATGGCCGCAGCTTCATGAAGTCCCGGATCAATGGCAGTAATAGCAGCCAGATATACGATAGAGTTATAGCCGAATTCCTTCCAAACATCGGTTGTAATTAACAGCGGCTGAAACCATTTATTACTGCCAAGAAAATTAATTTTCTCAAGTCCCAGACTGGTCAGTATCATATTAACACTGCCATCCAGATTGAACATATTGACAATGACCGCTGCAAGTACTACCCAGGAAAGAAAATGGGGCAGGTAAACAATAGTCTGAATCCATTTTTTTAGCACTCTTACCCTGATTTCATTTAAGAGAATGGCAAAGGCGATTGCCATAAAGGTTCCAAGAAGTATCTTGCCAAGTGCAATAGTTACTGTATTCATCACTACCTGGGCAATATCGGGCAGCATCATCATATATTTAAAGTGCTTGAGGCCCACAAATTTTGAATGCAAAAGCCCTCTGGCAGGAATATAATTCTGAAAAGCCATTAGAATACCTGTCATTGGGACATAACTGAAAATAATTAAAAATACCATTCCCGGAATCATCATCAGATGATAGGTAAGCCCCGAGCGTATCTTCTTTCGTAAGGTTCTATTTCCTTTATTCATGCAAAGCTCTCCTTTAATAAGGGAATACCCCAAAGTTCTGCCTGCTTAGAAGCATATACCAGATATCAAAACCAAAAACTTCATTGATTTCAATATCTGGTATCTTATAATTGCTAAGAGGACTTTGAGGACATCCTCCAGACCGGTTGTATATTATTTTATATTTGACTCAATTTCTGAAATAATCTGTGCTCCGCCCTGTTCATTCCATTCTTTTACGTATTTATCAAAATCGTCCAAAGGAACAGATCCTGTAACAATCTTAATAAAGGTCTCTTCTTCCAGCTTCTGCAGGTTGGCCCAGGCGCTCTTCATGGTCTCCGTCGTTCCCCAGAATACAGGATCAACCCAGTTAAAGCTGTTGTCTGTGGTCAGTTTGTCAATCAGCTCAATCCCCTTCATTCTGGAATGGTATTTGGACCAATTGGTTACATCTGTTGCCGCAGGGTCTGCCAGATACTTCTTTACATTCCCAATGACATTCCTGGATTCTAAGGTACGTGCATCTTCTACTGCAATTTCACCGTTGACACCTTTTTTAATATCGGAATAATCATCTAAAAGAGAGGTATATTTATTGATTTCCACATTGAAAGGCCTTGTAGAGCCGTCAACACCATCAGCCTGATATTTTGCAACTTCCGGAAAATCTGTTTCAAGAGTCTTCGTATTGGCTAATTCATCATAGAAAAGATTTGCAATCTTAATAGCAAGTTCCGGATGCTTGTAACCCTTGCGCACTACAATATATCCGCTGGACGCATTATTATGGAATACATTAGCTTTGCCGTCTTTTCCCTCTATAACATAAGTAGAGAAGGTCGCATTGTTATCCATGGCTCTTACATTGTTTAACAGCCAGTCGGGAATATGCCATACACCAAAGGTAATACCGGTCTGTCCATTGGTTAAAAGTGCAGTAATATCATCCCAGGTTCTGGTGCCGAACTGAGGGTCAAGGATACCTTCCTTAAACCAGTCAGCCAGTACGCCAAGGGTCTGCTTATTCTCTTCGGTATTAGAACCATAATATACACTTCCGTCCGTGTTTTTCAGCCACAGTTTTGGAAATGCACCAAGGGCATTGGCTATACCGGTAGCACAGTAAGTTGAACCGCCGTAATCATTGGAGCTTAACCAGTATGCCAGAGAAATGCCTACAGGATTCTTACTTCCGCCGGGGTCTTTTTCCATAAAAGCTTTGGCAATATTTTTCAATTCATCAATGGTAATCATGCCATTACCGTCTTCATCTACCTTTAGGCCAAGCTTATCCAGCCAATCCTGTCTGACCCACACTTCATTAGGAGCACTGTCAACATTCGTTCCCGGAAGAGCCATTATCTTGCCGTCATAAGTAGCTGTAGAAAGGCATCTGCCGTCATAGGAATCATAGACTTCCTTTAAATAATCACTGGCATAGTTGTTATATACGTCTGTTAAATCTTCAACCATGTCGTTCTCCACCAGCTCATCCAGAACATCCTTGCTGCCAATCTTCATAATATCCGGTAAATCTTCCGATGCAATTGCAAGTGATACCTGTCTGTCATAATCATCACCGTTTGCTTCAAAGGCGTCTACTGCAACCGCATTAAGTTTCTCCTTCACAAAGCGGGTATAAGCGTTGTTTTCATAAGTATCCCCATCCGGCAGCTTAGGATTTTGTATTGTCTGTCGTCCCAGGGTATATGTGATTTCTTCCGGGTAAGCGCTAAATGGTCCATCCTCTGTCTGCGCTGCTTCTGTAGTAGCTGTCTTCCCGCTATCTTCTGAAGCATTGCTGTCTGTATTCTTGTTTCCACTGTTCCCCGAACAGCCTGTTAATGATAATATCATAACTGCCGATAGCGTTATGGCAATTCGTTTAAACAAATAATCTTTTCTCATACCTATCCTCCAAATAAATCAAAAGTATCACACACAAAGCATATCTCAACGGCCGTTGTTTAGCTTAAGGTTAGTATACCCGCAAAGGAATTCCCGGTAAACGAAAGATTTTCATGTTTTATAACACTTTTTCCTGAACCTTTGGAAATGAAGCATTCCTGCGTTGAACAACTTGTATTTGAATGATATAATCCTATTCAGAAACCAAAAGGAGGCCGCTATGTATCATATATTAATTGCAGATGATGAGAAGGATGAACGGGACGCTATTTGCTTTCTGCTTCGGAAATACCAATTCCCCCTTACTGTGACCCAGGCGGCCAATGGAAAAGAAGCCCTGGAATACTTAGAGGAACAGAAAACAGACATCCTGTTTACAGATATCAAGATGCCCTTTTTAGACGGTATCAAACTTGCGGGCAAAGCAAGAGAAGCTTACCCTGACTTACAGATTATATTTTTCAGCGGTTATGATGATTTCGATTATGTCAAAGAAGCTCTGTCTCTCCGGGCGGTTAATTATATCCTAAAGCCCGTAAATCCGGAAGAATTCCAGAAAACTATCCAAGAGGTCATAGGCTCCATCCGCCTGAAGGAACAGGAAGATATCCGTCAAAAGGCGAATCTGGACTTTATGAGAAACCACATCCTGTACCAGCTTATTAACAATACCTCCTTAGAAAGTATAAAAAGAACCTATCCCGGCATGGATATTTCCGTTGTCTGCCCCTACAAACAGATGCTCCTTCTTCAGTATGAATCTGATTTCTTTGGTGTAAAGATTTCCGAAGATTCGTCAGAGTATTTCTCCGAGAGTATACAGAATCTTCTTACACAGAAAATCAGCTATATCAACTTAAACCCTTCCCAAAGTCTTCTGCTTTTCACGGACAGTCTTGAAACAAGGGAAATAAAAGAAGCCGCCGAGAAATTACATCAATACCTGACAGCCCGGTATCAACAGGTATGTTATATAGCAATAAGCGCCCCCTTCTCCTCGCCCGCCGATATGGCTGAAATATACGGCGAAACGGAAAGGTATCTGGAACAGCGTTTTTTCTTTCCGGGCAAATACATCTATGCAAAAACTTCCGATTCTTTTCACAATGTCGACCCGGAAGAAGACGATACTCTGTTAAAAATGATTGAAAAAGATCTCCAGCTTAAAGATATTTACAGTTTAAAACAAAACATTGCTTTGCTGGTGCAAAAATACGAGAACCAGGCAACCTTTTCCCATATATATGTCCGCTACCTCTTTACCAGCCTGCTGCAGTTATTGCTGCAAAGCCTCTCCCATTATGAGGAAGCTTGCTTTTGGCAGATTTCGGAGCAAATTTATCATTTCCGGTATTTTTCCGATATACGTTCCCTGATTATGGAGACCCTTGACAAGGTGGCAACCCAGATGGAACAGGAACAGCAGTCCCCAAAACATGCCATCCACCTGGTGGACAAGTATATCAGAGAGCATTACGGCGAAGAGCTGAGCCTTAATATATTGGCAGATAAGGTTTATTTAACCCCCAGATATTTGAGCAGCCTCTTTATCCAGGAAACCGGCTTTGGCATTAATAAATATATTAAAAACATCCGGATGGAGAAAGCAAAAGAACTCTTAATAAAGACCAACATGAAAATCAGTGACATCTGCCAGGAAGCAGGATATTCCAATGTCTCTTATTTCTGCAAAAGCTTCCAGGAAGACTTTGGCACTACTCCGGATAAATTCCGGCAGAATTACCGGTAAAGGAAGAAGTATATGAAGAATTTCATAAAGAATTTTAAAAACCTAAGCTTCCGTAAGAAGGTTACTATCATTTGCCTTTTTGTAGGGCTGATTCCCGTTATTGTCCTTGGCAGCTTTTCTTACGGTCAGGTTCGAAAGCTTCTGGTTGACCGTGAAAAAACTGCATTAAAAGAATCCTTAAAACAGGAAGTTTATAACCTGAATTACAAAGTAGACTCCTATCTCAATGCCATGAATCTTATTCTTTGGGACGAAGATGTCCGTAACAGCCTTACCCACACCTTCACCGACAATTTTGATATGTATAAGACCTACATGTATGAGCTGGACCCACTGTTTACTACTGTCAGGACCCTGCATCCGGAGATAAAGACCTTAACCATATATACCGATAACCCCATATATCCCCATGGCAGCACCCTAAGACCCATATCCGATATCACAGGCATGTCCTGGTACTCCCTGGCTCTCTCAAAAACTACTCCTTTCTTTATAACTTCAAAAGACAAGAAATCTCTGTTCTTGATATGCCAGCTGTACCTTTCCGGAAGCCATTATAAGAGTATCCTGTATATGAATATCAGCTACGACAAAACCTTTAGCACTTTATCCACTCTGTTCCATAAATCCTACGGGGTAATCTTATCGGACGGACAGGACAAAATCCTCTATTCCTACCATGATTTTAAAGGAAAGGATGCAAAGTATGCCCTGAAAGATAATGCCCTTTCTTCTATACAAGAAGGAACTTTCAATACTTCCTATGTCATCCAGGCCGACTCCCTAAAAAACTTCGGCTGGAAAATATACCTGTACCGTCCTGTCAGTACCGTATCACAGGCAGCCAATCAGATTACTGTCATTGTACTGTTAATAATCATTTTATGCCTGCTGCTGCTCTTTTCACTAAGCTCCCTGTTATCAAGGAATCTGGTCCGGCCGCTGGAAGAACTGTCCAAAGACATGGATAATCTGGAGGACGGTGAAATGTCCGTTCATGTTATATATGATTCCTCCGATGAACTGGGACATCTGGTGAAAAGCTTTCACCACATGGTGTCTCGAATCCAATACTTAATTGATGAGGTCTATAAAAGTAAAATTACTCAGCAGGAATACGAAATGAAAGCTTTACAGGCACAGATCAACCCTCATTTTCTCTATAACAGCCTTTCTCTGATAAACGGAAAAGCGATTATGGCAGACCAAGAGGATATCAGCCGAATGGCACAGCTTCTCTCCACTTTCTATCGCACTACCTTAAATAAGGGTAAGAACCTGATATCCGTACAGGACGAACTGGAAAATACCAAGTCCTACATCAGTATTCAAAATATGATGCATTCCAATTCCTATGACATTGTATATGATATCGACGAAACTACCCTTTCCTTAAGTATGATAAACCTTTTACTTCAGCCCCTTGCTGAAAATGCAATTGTCCACGGTATCGACCACAAAGCCTCCCCAGGAAGAGGAAAACTTTCTCTATCCTGCAAAAGAACCGCCTCAACTCTAATCTTTACTATAAGCGATAATGGCTGTGGCATGAAAAAGGAGACTCTTTCCCGCCTCTTAACCTCAGATACGGATGGTTATGGGGCATATAATGTTCATCAGCGTGTGCAGCTCTATTATGGCACAGAATACGGATTACAGTATAAAAGTAAGTTAAACGAAGGAACAACCGTATGGCTTACAATACCATTAATTAATTCTTAAAAAAAATACACGATTTTATCGTGGTGTGGCGATAAAATCGTGTAACATTTTAGAATTCCGCTTTCAACATATCGCTGTCTACTTCTATTACAGAAGTATTCTTTGCCTGGAATTTTCTCAATTCATTAAAAGGCGTATTGGTTAGATAACATTGCATCCCCATAATAACAGCACCATGTGTTACCACCGCAACGTCTTCTTTATTTATAGCAGCTATTCTGCGAAGAGCCGCCAGAACACGTTCCACCATTTCCTGATAGGACTCTCCTTCCGGTGCCCTTTCATACCTCCGGTCCAGACACCATTTATCAAATTCACGGGGATATCTTTCTTTTACTTCATCCCATGTCAGCCCTTCCCATGAACCAAGATTAATCTCTTCCAGCCCTGCTACCCTTTCTAATGATTTACCTGTTATATCACTTATAATTTCAGCAGTCTTAAAAGCACGCTTTTGCATACTGGAATAGATTCTTGAAAAGCTAACCTGTGACTCCAGCAGCCTTGTTCCAAGCTCCTTTGCCTGCCTTATTCCGTTCTCATTTAATTCACTGTCATAACTTCCTTGAATTCTGCCTTCTGTATTCCAGTCAGTCTGTCCATGCCTGATTAGATATATCTTCATGTTTAATCCTTTCCTATATGCAATATCACTTGCTGTCTCTCTTCCTATCTATGCAAATGAGAATTCACAATCAGGCTGCCCTGCTTCATACCTGCATTCAATAATCTCACAATTCTTTATCGGCCCTGCATATACCAGAGTTCTTATAACCATTCCGTGGCAGACCACAATAACACGATTATAATGAGCATACTTATCCGCTGCCTTTTTCACTCTCTGGCGCAAAGCAGTAAGACTCTCCCATTTCTTTTGTTCTTCTCCACCGGGAATTCCCACCGGGTAGATACCTTTAAATGTATTAAAATCCTCATTTAATTTAACTACTTCATCAAACGTCTTAAATTGAAAGGTAATATCCGGCATCCATTCATGAAAGTCCATTTCAACAGTAAGTTTTATCCCTGTTTGCCTGGAAATAATAGCTGCAGTCTGTAAAGCTCTGGTATATGGAGAGGCTACAATGATATCCGCTCCCATAAGCCGTATATCCTTTGCCGTTTCTTCTGCCTCTCTTACGCCCTGTTCAGATAAAGGGGCAAGGTCTTTTCCATGTCCGATATATCCTCTCTCCTCACATGGTGTATAATCCGCCTGTCCATGTCTGACTAAATAAAACAGTGCCATATTGTCTCCTCTCCTTTTGCAGAATTAAAATTCCTTTAATGCAACAAAATCTACTCCGTTATCAGTTGCTGTACCTGCGTATATCAATTCTGTATCATTTCCATTATTCAGATAATGTTTTAAACACTCCTTCGCTGTAAATGGCATGTCCTTTTCTAAGATTCGCTCTCTATCCACCCATTCCAGAATCCCTTCATTGCATTCACTAATGTCAATGCCATCATTGATCAATTCAGCGAAGTAGTAATAATTCTGCCGGATTTCCTTGTTCTTTAACCTGAGCGTTATATATCTTAACTCTACTTTTCCAAGATCCTTTTCACATATACCTGTTTCTTCGAATAACTCTCTTAATACGCATGCTTTGGGGTTATTTAACTCTCCTTCTTCAAAATGCCCTCCGATTCCGCACCAGGAAGGTTCAACTACTCTGGAGCCTATCCGGTAGAGGAGCAGCATTTTATTCTTATAGCTAATGTATATTGTCGTCATGTTTCTCAGCATATTTTTCCTCATACTAATCCATAAGTCTATCATACATAAAATCATTTGGTTTCACTTTTGTTTTCTCTAAAAAATATATCAACGTAATAATTGCAACAAGTATGCCTATAATACCTACTGTATAATCCAGAATTGCATGTACAAGCACAGGAATCCATATAGTCTTACTCTTTTCCTGTAGGATAATGAAATACCAACCAGCTAAAATCCCACCTCCAATTGTACTTGCCATTGCCCAAAGTAATTGTAATAAATCAGCATTTGTCAATATGGACGGCAATACCGCATGCCCAATGCCAAAATAAATTCCACTGATTATAATTGCATATTTTCTCGAATCTTCTTTCATCCGATTATATAAATAACCTCTGAATAAAAATTCTTCGGTAAAGGCCACAAAAAAAAGATAGAAATAAAAATGATAAAAACCTTCTATTGAATAATCATTATGTAGAAAAAACAATAGAATCATAACTCCTGCTAATATCAGAATTTCATATTTACTCTGAATGCATAGACGAAAGTATTCAAGATTCTTTCTATTTATTACAATTATAATTAAAGCCACAACAGACAAAGCAAAAAAATCAAATAGAAATCTACTAAGAATCGTATTTCTTGTGATATTGTCAATGCTGATAAAGAAATTGTTCTTAACAGTAAAATAACATATTAAAAACATCCATAGAAAAAACCATATTCCTAAAATACTGGAAGATACATAATTATTTTTAAGATTAATAACATTAGTATTGAACCATTTTTTCATAGTCTCCCCGTAAACCTTTATCTGTTTATTTTATTTTTAATAATAACTTCCTGCTAACTAAGTTCTTTAAATTTCTATTGGTATTATTATACAATATAAAACACGTGAATTCTACCATTACTCATCAAATTCAAGACTTGAAACTTTTATTTAACTCTTATATCTAACCTCACCATTAAAAAAACATAGCCAGCCGAATACAATTATTGTATAATAATACCATTAAATCAATGTATCTATTTTTTATCGGGAGGCGTTATGAACATTAAATCATGGTTTAAATATCTAATCTACCTGCTGTTGATTCTGGCAATGGTATACTTGAACATAAGTAAATTCTTCTCTTTCTATAATAAAATTAATTTTACATATAATTACTTTCACTTATTTATAAATACATTTTCCGGAATACTTATTGGTGTCCTGCTGGGAAGTGAGAATTTTTATAAGGAATATAAAAGGGAAGGGGTATGGAAAATCAACGTGCCCAAGTTAATTGTAATAGGACTTCCCTCTCTTTACCTTGCTTTTACCTATATCCTTCTCTTTACCAGAATTCCGGTTTTATCCAAACTTGTACTCAATACGTCTAGTTATCTCCTAAACCTTGGTACGGATAAGTATATATTGTTCTTCCAACTGATACTGGGATATGTTATAATAACCAGCTTTTATAGGACCAATGTTTCCAAAGGTAATGATAATAATAATTTATGAAAAAAGCAGTTTCTTACCGCATGGCAAGAAACTGCTTTCATTCTATATCAAAATTTAATTTTTCTATAATGCAGCCTGCTTTAAGACTGATTTCAAATCATCTTCCGGTGTACTGATAGCCTTGATACTGAAGGTGTCTACAAGATACTGAAAGACATTCGGTGACAGAAAGGCAGGTAAACTCGGTCCAAGATACATTCCCTTTATGCCAAGTGACAGTAAAGCTAATAAGTCTGCAACTGCCTTTTGCTCATACCAGGATAACACAATTGTAAGAGGCAGAGAATTTACATCGGTGTCAAAAGCATCGGCCAGCGCCGTTGCAATACGGATTGCGGAGTAAGCATCATTACATTGTCCCACATCCAAAAGTCTGGGAAGGCCTGCAACCGTCCCAAAGTCCAACTTATTAAAACGGTATTTACCGCAGGCAAGGGTCAGGATGACACAATCCTTCGGTACTATCTGGGCATAGTCAGTATAATAGCTTCTTCCGGGTCTTGCTCCATCACAGCCGCCAATTAGGAAGAAATGTCTGATTGCGCCATCTTTCACAGCCTTGACAATCTCTCCTGCATGGGACAGGGTTTCATGATGCCCAAAACCTACTAGAATTTCTTCTTTATCCTCATCTTTGTCAAAACCACCAAGCTCTAAAGCTTTTTCAATTATTTCCGAAAAATCCTTTGTTCCGTCCCCTTTTACATTGATGTGTTTTATGCCGTCCCAACCAACTACGCTTGTAGAATATATTCTGTCCTTATAAGAATCTCTTGGCTTCATAAGACAGTTCGTTGTCATTAGGATACAGCCAGGTATTTCATCAAACTCCTTCTGCTGATTCTGCCAGGCTGAACCGAAATTTCCAACCAGATGCTTGTATTTTTTCAGTTCCGGATAACCGTGGGAAGGTAACATCTCTCCATGGGTATAAATATTAATGCCTTTCCCTTTTGTCTGCTCTAATAACATTTCCAGGTCATGAAGGTCATGGCCGGAAACAATAATAAAAGGGCCTTTTTTAATATTCACATTCACCTTATGTGCTGTAGGATTCTGAAATCTGGTGGTATTTGCATCATCTAACAGTTTCATTACCTGAACACTTGTCTCACCCACCCGCATGGTCATACGAATCATATCTTCCAGTGATAATTTGTCATTCGTTGTTGCTTCTAACCCTAAGAAATACATGTTGTCAATCTGGTCATCCTGATATCCGATAAATCTTGCCTGATGCCCATAAGCACTGATTCCCTTTAAACCATAAAGAACCGTCGAACGCAGGGAACGGATATCCTCGTCCAAATCCTTATTATACATAATTCCGGCTTTTTCAGAGTCCTTTAACATGTCTTCCTTGGTTTCGCTTAACTGATAAGTGGCTGCATCCGGGTATGCTCCCTCCGGTGCCTGCTCCTTAAGAGCCTGTTTTATCTGTGCTGATTCCTTTAGCAATTTTACATGAACATCCGCATCAAAGTTCACATTCGTTAAAGTTGTAAATAAACCATTCTCAACAAACTTTACTATGCCTTTATCAATCTTCTTTCCCTGCTCAATTAATGGTCTGGCATAGCAGGATATGCCTTTCAACTGATAAATCAACAAATCCTGAAGATTTGCTATCTCCGGTGTTTTTCCGCAAACACCGCTTTTGGTACATCCTTTACCTCCAAAGGTCTGCTCACACTGGTAACAAAACATTGCATTCTCCATCGGGATACACTCCTATAAAATATGTCATTTTATTTACAGTATTACCTATCCCTGGTTAAAATATGTCTCTCTACCAGATTTCTATTGTTTGGTTATGATAGTCAATCAGCCAGTTTTTTCCTGCCAAAACATCTGCTCCAAGCAATCCGCAGATATTTTTATTTTCAGTAGGAAATACTGAACGGTTACAGGCTGGAATATTTCTTAAGGTTACAGTACAGTCTGCAATCTGCAGAACCAGTTTATCCATAATTCTTACCTTTTCTACAGATGCTCCATCGACTCCCACAAAGGTATCTTCTGCCTCACTTGAACCTTCCAGAAAATTATATAATCTCTCTCCCAGAACAGACTCCGTATTTCCCGTATCAATGCCAAAGAGTTCCTTATTTCCCTCAAACAGCACACTTATTATTGGCATATTGTCCCATTCTACCATATTCTTTTTAGATTCATTATCCTTTAGAGATCCTATGGTCAATAACCCTTTGGTACAATCATATGTCCATCTATATCTCTCTATAATATCCCATCCCAAAAATCCGTTTATCTGAACACTACCCTTTTCCTCTCCAAAATCGAAGTTTAAAGCTTCATCTTCAATTACTGCTGCTTCCAGGTTATAAACAGTAATATCTCCCAATGATATCTCCGGTATTACTACAATCCCGGTCTCATTGATTTTGCCTGCATTACCGCCTCCTCTTATGGTCCGTTCTGTTTCTTTTGCTTCAAATTTTATTGCAGTTGTTCTTGTAACAACGGAGATAGAAGCACCAGTATCAAAAAGAAGCGGTACTGTTATATCTTTGTAATTAACTGGTATTAAATATAACGAATCAAGTGTTTCTACCGTCAGAGACACTTTCCTATTTTCTATACTCATCAGTTTCTCCTTTATATTTAAAGATTTATATTTTGTGATATTCAGTTTGAATACATATCAGAAATTATATTTTCTTCCGAAAAAAGTACTCTGAAAAGTTGTCCTCTTCGCAAGTATCCACCTTCCACAACTTATTCTAGTTTATCCTCGAATACATCGGATGCCCTTCCACAAACTGAACCAGATCCCAAAGATTACCGTATAGATCCTTAAATACCGCAACAGTGCCATAATCCTGCTCTTTCGGCTCTCTCACAAACTCAATTCCTTTTGACAGCATTTCCTGGTAATCTCTCCGGAAATCATCCGTACCAAGGAAAAGGGATATTCTTCCTCCTGCCTGATTTCCTATAAAAGGGATTTGCTCCGGCTTCGATGCTTTTGCAAGCAATAAAGTACAACCGGCAGAGCCTGGAGGAGATACAACCACCCACCTTTTATCCTGTTCCGGCTGATAAGTGTCCTCCACCAGTGTAAAATTTAATTTCTGTGTATAAAACTCTATTGCTTCATCATAGTCCCTTACTACCAGCGCTATATGTATAATTGCCTGTGTCACGTCATTTCCTCCATTTCTGTAATATATTGAATTTTTGTGGATTCTCTACTTAAATTCCTTTTCCCTAATATAACATAGACAGGTCGTACAATAATATGGCATATGTCATGTTATGTAAAATAATAAAGAAGCTTTATTTGATATATATCATAATTTTCCAGCTACTGCAAGCTAAAAATAAATAAGTAAATGCTGCCAGCACCATATCGAATTCACAGTTTTTTCACCCATTTTTAACAGACTGCCCACAAAATAATCACAGTTACCCTTTATCATAAATTTGAAATAAGTGGCAATTTATTATGGTGATTTTCTGCTAGCTGAACAGCCAGACAAACTCTTCACTTGCACATGGAAATCATATAAGAAAGGTAAGGATTCTAAAATGAAAACATCCAAAAAGAAGGCTCTTCTCCTGCTCACTGTGTCTTCGTTTCTTATATTGTCAGCAGGATGCTCAAAAAGTAATTCTCAGGATCAAGCTGCACAAGCAGACAGCGGAAACAGCTCTGTGGCAGCTGACAGCGGCACTGCCCAGGACGATTCGACTCTCAATGGTCAGGTTACTGCGGTGGACGGAAGCACTATCACTCTTTCCGCATGGCCGGGCGGCGGTAATCGTGGTCCCGGAAACGGTGAAAACAAAGGGCAAAGACCGAATGGTGATTCTAAGAATTCGGATAACATGACACCTCCCGATAAAAGTGCAGATTCAAATAACAGCAATAGCACCGGTAACGATAAGAACAGTGAGCAGCCGACTCCTTCCGGCGGCAATCAGAATGGCAATGGCAACAAAATGCCTCAGGGTGAAGAGAAAACGATTACTGTGACCGATAGTACTACATACTCTGTTGAGAAGGATGGTAAAACTACAGCAGGTTCTATCTCTGACGTTACCGTAGGCAGTATGATAAGTGTGGAATTTACTACTGACTCATCTGGCAAAGAAGTTCCTTCTGTCATCACGATACGCTCTTTCTCAAGAGATGGTATGGGTAAAGGCGGCAACAATTCAGATTCACAAACAGACAATAGCAATACTAAATAATAATTACTTCAACAGAAAACAGAAAAACAGAAATTAATCCAAGTCTTAAAAACAAGCGGCTTACTTTCCGGATAATAATTATATAAAATCCAGAAAATAAGCCGTTTTTACTAATATCTCTGCTCCTTTTATCCTCTTCCAAGGCCTCTGATATTCTCCACCGGATACTGCCTTACTATTCTCATAGCGGGTATCAGCTGTAAGATAGTTATAATTGCAATAAATACAGCATTTACTGCAATGTGAAGAACCCAGGGGTATTTCCATAACCTTATTGCTGCAACCTCTTTCAGTAATTGATTAAAACTACCTCTTTCAATATCAGAGGTAAATGCTACTGTTACAAGCAGAAATAAGAACAGGACAGCATTTGCCGCAATGACTGCCGCAATTCCCTGCAAGGCTCCTTGTATCATATATTGAATGGCAAATTGCTTTTTGTTGACTCCAATCGACTGCAAGATGCCAATTCGGTTTCTTTCCTGTTCCATACGAGACACAGATGTATTGTAAAAGGCAATAAGTGCTATAGTAGAAGAAATCAGCCCCAATAAAGCAATAACCAGAATATTATTCAGTGCTTCTCCTAAAATCCTCTCACTGCTTTCTTTATAATTATAAAGTGTAAATCCATTCTGATTGGCAAAAGTAAGCAGCCTTGCATCCAATACCTCAGGATTCTCTTTATCCTCCGCCTTAATATTCCACAGGGTCCTCCCGTAACTGGAGGGGTAAAGTATCTTCACCATTTCTGTCATCTGGTCAATAGTGACCTGAAACAAGCCAAACTTTGAATTAGGGTAAAGAGTTTCCATTCCATCGATGGAGCCTATTACCGTATAGCAGGATGTTACATTGGAAAAAGGCCATATCCCTTCCTTCGGGAAATAGCGTATAATGCCTCCCACCTTAACCTGTGTTGTATTATATCCGATTATTTTACCACCTTCTGAAATCTTCTCCTTATCAGCCGACAAATACAGAGTATCTCCCGGTTTTAAGGTATGATAATTGTCATAGAGATTCTTATATCTGCTGTCCAAAGAGGTATCATAAGCCTTATCTTCTCCAAGCAGCCAGTGAAAGCGTTTATCAAGTCCAACAGCAGCTTTTACCTTTTCATATCCTGCTTTTTCTTTCTTTTCTAAGGTTTCCTGTTTATACATGGGAACCAGAAGTATAACTTCTTCCCCCTTCTTAAACTTCTCGGTATCAATACTGCCTTCTGTAATAGCTGACAGGATAGGCTTCGCTTCTTCCGTATCCGGGTCTAAACCATAATAGTAAGAATAATAAGCATTTGTAATATATTCCGGCTGAGTTGCCGTTTCAGGAACATACCTGGCAAAGTGCTCGCTTTTTAATTCATCCGGCAGCAATTCTTCAAAGGTCGTAAGCAGAGTATCTTTGTTAATTCCATCATACCAGAATAATAGGTTCTTGCCGTATTTGTAGCTTGTAACACTTTCTACCCCATTAATTTGCTTAAGTTCTGCCTCAATCTCCGGTATTCGTTTTTTATTTTCCCCATATATGGCTTTTAGTGTGTAATCCGGCCTTCCCACATCTATAACTGATTCCTGGTACCTGCTGAAAGCATAATAGGAAAGATACAGAGAAGTTGTCAGAATACATATGATGAATAAGGAGATAGCAAAGGACAACAGGTTTTTACCCCGGCTGTTTTTCAGATAGCGCATGGTTATATGGTAAAAATCCTGTTTCACATACCGTGTGGCTGCCTTTTTTTGCTTGACCTTCTTCTTGCTGTACGCCGCTTTTTTATGTTTTTGTTTCTGCTCCATGGTCCCTGTTAACGGAATATTTACAGCATGAAGTGCCGGTATAATTATCCCCAAAAACAAGGATACACTTCCGATTACAATACCAAGAAGCAATAATCTTAAAGGCAGTGCTATTACTATCTTCTCTTTTCCTGTTAATTTTAAAAGATATAGAACCGCTGTGGAAAGAGCACTTCCGCCTAATGCTCCGAATATCAGCCCCGTTCTCCACAGATAGACTGCTTCCCAAAAAAGTATGCCAAACAACTGTCCCCTGGTTGCCCCTATAGATTTTAATAATACCAGCTTTCTGCTTCTTCTCCGCAGCTGTGTCAGAAATATCTGAAATACACCGCAGACTGTTGTAATAAAGATGATTCCAAGGATAGAGACCGTAAGCAAATGTTCTGCCGAATTTCCCGTATCCGGATAGGAAAAGCTGTTTTTTCTAAAGCTTGCGGTAGAATCTCCTCCCTGGATGATACTGCCCTTTATTAATCCCGTATCTTCCTGGGAAGTTTCTTGCTGGGGCGCCCCATAATATTTTGAAATCTTATCCCATTCTGCATCACTTAAATTCTTTTTAAAATTAAACCATATTCTGCTATTACGGTCTTCCGGATCTTCCGTTTCTTCCGCCTTATCAGAATATCCTGCAGCCAGCTTTTGAAACCTCTTACTATCCAAAGTACGCAGCCGGAAGAAAATATCCATAGGCATCTGAAATTCATCTACATCCGCATATCCGTTATTATAAAATGCGTTCTTAAGGGCAGTGCCTGCTTCTTCCGTAACAAAGGCATTGGGTGCCGCATGTCCTCCCAGGTCCCATTTATCGGAATAGGTATTTAAAATACCGCATACAGTAAACTCCTTTTGAAGCATAATTTCCTGATGGACAAGAAGTCCCTTTTCCTTTATCGTTGCAGTATCCGTTGCCCCGCCTTTTTTAAACAGGTACAGGTATTCTGTAGAAACAACCGCGTGAATATCCCCAAAATCCGTACTGGGATTCTCATGGTAGCCATATTTTCCAAGGGTTCCGCCATTTACGTAATCCTGCCAATATTTATTTTCCAGAGACTGCTTTTCGGCGCCGTTATCTTGTACTACATTTATCAGCGAGATCTTTATCTTTTGCCCCACCGTAAGGTCTAATCCTGCATTACTAAGTTGATTTAACTCTACCAGAATCTCATTCTCCTTTTCGGGAAATCTTCCCTGATATAAAGTAAATCCGCTCATCTCCTGTAAAGTCTTCGGAAGAGTTCCTACGATACCAACACTGTCTGTCCTGCCTAAGTTATATGTACAGGTTAAATCTTTTACTTCCTTTTCTCCTGCTAGTTTCTGATAGGCATCCTCGTTCCCATCCAGATATGCCCCCTGCCAGCTGCCATAAAGCTCTTCTCGCTGGGCAGTTTTTGTTTCTTCCATACTTTTCTGAAAGATTAAGGCTGCTGCTATAAATGCAAAGGATAGGGATACTACCAGCTTTAACAGCAGAGCATCCTTCTTCCTTCCTTTCATCCCACTTCTTGCAATCTCCCTTAGATTCATAATACTTCTCCATTGTTAATTGTTATTACCCGCTCTGCATTCGCTGCGATTTCCATATCGTGGGTTACCAATATAACGGTCTGTCCGAATTCCTGTGCCGACTGCTTTAAAAGCCTGATAACCTCTTTCCCCGTATTCTCATCCAGATTCCCCGTAGGTTCATCTGCTAAAAGGATGGCTGGTTTTGTTGCCAATGCTCTGGCAATTGCAACTCTTTGACGTTCTCCTCCTGACAGTTCATCCGGATAATAGGGAAGCTTATTTGTAATATCAAGTGTCCGAAGTATTTTATCAAGGTACAGCCTGTCTTCCTTGCATTTATCCAAATGGACCGGCATCAGTATATTTTCAAGGACAGTATGCTCTGACAAAAGGTTAAATGCCTGGAAGACAAATCCAATCCTTCTGCGGCGAAGTAATGCCAGCTCCTTTTCCTTTAAATCAAACATACTCTGCGCCTCCAGGTAGACTTTACCGCCTGTGGGTTTATCCAGCCCGCCCAGAATATGCAGCAGAGTGCTTTTACCTGAACCGCTTTTCCCGATGATGGCATGGAACACTCCCTTTTCTATCTCTATATCCGTAGGCTTTAAAGCTTTCGTCTCAAGCTCACCTTTTCCATAAACCTTCTCCACCTGCACGGTCTTTAATACGATATCCATTGCTAAATACTCCTTCCTGTTATCATGCCATAGCTAAGCTAAAAGCAGTGTATAGCCCTATCTCTAATCTTACATGAATGTAGTTTGCCATACAAGTTACATTTGTCATAATTTACTATTTTATTAAAATAATCTTATCTCTCCTGGTTTTTCTTAGTAAGTTTACCTGCTGTATTATTGAGATTTACTGGAAGAATCCATTCCGGCATGCTATAATGAGCCTGGCAATATTTTAATATAGTGCGGTATAGATAACATTGAAGAAAATCAAATCAAGATTTGATATCCACAAAAGAGGTAGTGTGAAATAAAAGACATTTCACATCTGGCATCCCGTGGCCTCACGGCCAAATGTCCGTTAGTGTGAAAATTAAAAAGATAATTTTCACATATATGTTTTTGCCTGCGAAATCCTCGGTCCAAACATGAGGCGCGTCGGAAAGAGCATGATTGTTAGTGTGAATTATTGAAAAGCATAATTCACACATAAATTTGTGCAGGTGCTCAAATTTGCGGCATATTGGCAGCATGGAGGTTATTATGATAAAAATTGAAAAAGAAAACATGCATTCCATTGCAGCTCTTTTTAAGGACTGGAATGAAACGCTTATCTGGTCCTGTCTCCAGGGGTTTATGGGACAGGCTTTTGCCGACAGAGAAGAAAATCCGGCTTCTGCCCAAATAATAATAGGTGATTTCTGCTTTCTATCAGGTGCGCCTGATCAGGAGTTAGCAGAAAACATACCTCCCGATTTTCTTTCGGATACGATTTTAATGATACCAGAATCCGAGGGCTGGTTTGATATGCTTGAAAAAGCCTACCCGCTTAACAGCGAAAAAGTTCTGCGTTATGCAATTAAGAAGGAACCCAATGTCTTCAATCGTAAAAAGCTGCAGGATTTTATTGAAAATATCCCTTCGGAATACCAGTTAAAACTGATAGATGAAACCCTGTATCATCTGGTGAAAACGGAAAGCTGGTCCAGAGACCTTTGTTCTCTCTTTTCTACCTATCAGGAATATGAGACACACGGTCTGGGAGTTATGGCCTTGCATAAAGGTATACCTGTGTCCGGTGCATCTTCTTACACCTTTTATGACAAAGGTATTGAAATCGAAATAGATACCAGGAAAGATCACAGGAGAAAAGGTCTGGCACTTGCCTGTGCTGCGAAGCTCATACTGGAATGTCTGGACAGAAATCTTTATCCAAGCTGGGATGCCATAGACCTGCGCTCTGTCGCATTGGCAGAAAAATTAGGCTATCACATGGATAAAGAATACGTTACATACGTAATCACATTAAAATAAAAATAAAAGGAAGAATCCCCTGGTTCACCATGAACCAGGGGATAAGTTTGGCAACTCATTTTTTGATAAATTAATATATCGTACAGTTCCACCTTGTCACCCCTGTGTAGCCTTGTAAACCCATAATACAATCCAGGCAAGAAAACACCTTATTGAGTCGATGTGAAAATCCAGATAAAAACTGTTTTACTTACATCAGTTTTTTCTTTTTCTTGCCTACCAAACTAATACTAAAATTGCTGGTGAACCCATAGGGTCAAAAATGATGCAGGTTAAAGAGCCGGGGTTAAAAACTTTCCCGACTCGGATTACATCAGCCCGCAATACGGACTGAAAGGCCTTTCATGGGGTGTATTCCTGAAATTGGGTTCGTAACAGGGATATACTCTCACTCTAATCCAAAATCTTATGAGCTACTTGATAACAGTCTTCAATTGATTTATCAAAAATATCGTCACCAAGAGTTTTCTTAAAAATATCAAAGATTTTTTTCGATAATGTATCTAAATTGCAATCCTTATTATTTTCCAAAAAAGAAATAATTTCTTTAATTTCAATATCATATTCATCCGGTGGTGCATAAGGCAACAAGTCTAACGGATCAAATTCATTAACTGCTTTTGTAACCTTCAACAACATAAAATTTCACCTTCTCTTTCTTATTTTCCTAATAACCATATAAGCAAATTTTACGCCACCATTCTGCGATAAAGCTTTACCGTCTTTTACAATTGATTCAACCAATTCTTTGCTCATAACTCCTTGCGCTAATCTTTCATATTCAAGGGAGAGGCCTTTTGAGAAAAAGACCCCTCCCCTGAATCATAGCACTGTTATAGCTTCTCATAAATCTAAAGTGTGGAACAAATTTTCAAAGCCAAAGCTTAATTGAAATTTCTCACCAATTGGCATTTTCAAAGTCATCATTATCTAATTCCTTGATGTAAACAGATATTCGAGTAATTTTTTTTGATATAGGATCTGTCTCCAGAAAAGCACCTTTTGGTGTTTCATAAACCTCTTCAAAATCATCATAGCTAAATGTAGGCTCATATTTTAATAAATCAGATTCCAATGTCCCAACTCCGATATTACCGAATAATTTACCTTTGTAATTATCCAATGTAGTTATCTTAAAGAGCTTTCCATTGACCAAATGAAAGAACAAATACATCGCATCTTTAATTTCATACCTAACCCATAAATTATTCAGTAATATTCCCGAAACTAATTGTGTATTTTCCAACAGTTCCTTCATTTCTTTTATCGTAGAATATAGAGCTATTCCGCCCATACCTTCCCAAGGAATAATAGGCTTATTAATATCGACCATCTTAATCTCCTTCCGTAAAAATATTAGTCGCTTTTTCTGTTCCATCTGTCTTATATGTACTCGAAGGACCATCAATTATCTTGATTTTACCACTATCCGTACTGATTTTGACATATGGCGATTCTCCATGGCGACCACCACCTGGTGATACTTGAACCTGCATTATGTTTCTTCCTTCTCCTTTATTGTTAATTGTAATTATCTGTGCACCCGATGATGAACGTGTCGAATTTTTTATAGTTACATTATATCCTTCTGCTCTCAACATATCAGCTATTTCGTTTGCTGTTTTCCCTTTAAAAGTTTGTTTTAGTGCCTCAGTATTATTTACATCCAACTTTCCATTGGAAAAAAGCTTACCCGAACCCTCAGGAACCTCTTTCATAATGGCACCTTCGGTTGCACCTGCAGCCATTGCATATGCTACAGAACCAATACCTACCACTTGCGCCATTTTATACCTTTCTGCAAAATCATAGGTATTTTTCTTATTGTAATCAATGACTTCCTTAGTGATTAATGGTTTACCTATAAGTGTATTTACTACATTCATAACACCTACGACCATGCCACCTGTAGCGGAATCAAATCCTAGTGCAAAAGCTGCTGTAGGTCCTAATTGAGGGTAATCCGGTACCGGAACATAATCTCCTGCAGGTCCAATTGTATATTTCGGTTTCTCTGTCGCTGCATTTTTAGTTGAACCGTTCCCAGCTATTCCGGGGTATTCATACCATTTCAAGATAGTGTCATTTAAATCTAAATTACCAATCCACTTGCCGTTTTTCGAGACAGGAAATTTTTTATTTCCATAAGCAGGCATCCAACCCGGTATTCTAACCGTTCCTGTATCTACTGGCGTTCCTGTACTAATTGCCCTTCCTTCCGCACTTTTATACCAGTCCCCAATGGTACCTTTTAAAGATTTAAAGAAATCAGGAAGCATATCTAATATTTCCGAAATTACTGCCAGAAGAGAACTGCTGATTTCAAAATCCACTAATAAAGCCAACAGTTTTTCCTTCCAATTCTCTATTCGGAGGGATTTATGATGGCCTAAAAAGTTGTCTCTTTGTATTGCAATAGCATCTGCCACTTCCTGATCCG
>JAEXGM010000181.1 GCA_023450835.1 Bacillota bacterium
TAATAGAGGAATGGAAGAGAGCATAACACCGATACCAAGGGAAGAAGCAAATACCATTACAATAATAAAATCCAGAATTGCCTTTGCAAACAGCATAGTGTAATCTCCGGTAAGTCCGTCCTTGATGGAACCTACAATGGCCATTGCACCAACACAGATTACAAGGGTAGCAGTGACAAAACCTTCTACGAACTGAGAGTCGTTGTTAGCCTTTAGAAGATTCTTAAGCCTGTCTCCCAGACTTTCCATATGAGTTTCAAGCTGTAATAACTCACCTATGAGACCGCCGATTACCAGAGAAAATACCAGCAGCATGGTATTGGTGGTCTCAAAGGTACCTTTCTCCGACAATTTCATAAGGCCGGTAATAGCGCCGCCAAGGCCGATAAATAAAGTTGCAAGACCACAGGCCTGAATCAGGATTTCATGGAATCTTTGCTTCAATACATTTTTAAAGATAAGTCCTAAACCGCTTCCTGCTATAACCGCTAAAAAGTTAACCAATGTACCCAAACCCTTCATGACATTCTCCTTTGTTTATCTTGGTCAAATCATCCTATTTTCATTTAGAAACCATTGTAGCATAAACTAAAAAGAAAGCAAGTAAAGAAAGAGCTTTCTATTTTTTTACTTGACTGGCTAACGATTGTTAGCTATACTGAAATTATTCACATGACAAATGTTCGGAGGAATCATGACCACGAAGGAAAGAATTGAAGCAGAAGCACTTAAGCTGTTTAGTGTACACGGGTATTCCGGTGTGTCTATCAGGGATATTGCCAGAGCGGTAGGTATAAAGGAAAGCTCTATCTATAAGCATTATAGCAGTAAGGAAGATATCTTTGAGACTATAGTGGGACATTACAGAGAAAAGACAGAAGAAATCTTTAAGATTCCCCCAACCGCTCCCAAAGAGTATGCCCAAATGTCAAAAGAGGCACTGCTGACGATGATGAAGATGACCTTTCAGACCTTTGCTGCGGACGAATATATCTCTAAATGCAGAAAGCTTTTTATGATAAGTGCTCCGGGAAACGGACAGATGGGAAACCTGTATGTTCAGAGTTTTATATCAGGGCCCATCGGCCTTAATACCCTCGTTTTTGAGAAAGTGCTCACCATGCTTCAGGCTAATAGAAAAAGGAACCAGGAAGAGATTACAGGCGATGCACAAGTGATGGCTTACCAGTTTTACTCACCTGTCTTTATTATCTTGCAGGAATATGATAACGGGGCGAAGGATATGCAGGAAGCATTACTTCTTATTGAAAGGATTACGCAGAAATTTATGGAGGTGTATGAGTTATGAAGATTTGCGTGGTACACGGACAGAACCATAGGGGCAATACCTGCCGGCTTACACAGATGCTGCTGGAACAATTGGACTGTGAGAAAGATAATATAAAGGAATTCCATGTAGGAAGCATTGGGCAATGTACCGGATGTACACAGTGTATTTTAAAGGATGAGAAACTATGTCCTCATAGAGTGAGTATGCAGCCTATTGTGGAAGCTTTGGAGGAGGCGGATGTTATTGTATTGGAATCTCCCAATTACTGCATGGGCATGACCGGTCAGTTAAAGAATTTTTGCGACCATCTGGGGTACCGGTGGATGAGTCACCGTCCCTTTGATATGAGAAAGAAAATTGGCATCGGTATATCCACAACGGCAGGGATGGGAGCCGGTAAAACGGCGAAAGAATTATGCAAACAGCTTTTCTGGTGGTCTGTTGGCAGAACCTACAGCCTTTCCTTTGCGGTAAACGCAATCAGATGGGAGGAAATCCCGGAAAAACGGATTCTGAAACTAAGTAAGAAAGTACGGAAGCTGGCACATAAAATCAATGGCCGTTATGGAAGAGTACATCAAAGTTTAAAATCCAGAATTTTATTCAGGATCATGACATTAATGCATCAGAAGATGGAATGGAGTGAAACAGAAACTGCTTATTGGAGAGTCAATGGCTGGATAAAATGAAAAATACCATTTTTTCTCTCGGAAAGGCTTGACAAAATCACGATTAGAAGTATAATTTGCTAGTCAGTTTTGATTAGTCGGTAGTTTGTTTTATACCGACTGAAAACTGCACAAAGAAAAAAACAGGAATCAGGCATCATGATGAACATCAATCTAAAAAATAAAAAGATGAATCAAACAATTATATATCCGATATTCGGTACCCTATTGACGGCATTGCTGCTTACTTTTGTGATAGAATGTTTAAGCCGTGTATCACTTTATCAGGCATTTTTGTTTTTGGGGCAGGAGCCTTTATTATTCTTTCTCAATTTTTCTGTTATCCTGATAACCTTGTCCTTATCGCTATTTACAATAAAAAGAAAATTCTTTTTCTCACTTGTTGCCGGGATATGGTTAATATTGGGCATTGTAAATAGAGTGGTCCAATGCTTCCGGCTGACTCCTATTTCTGCCATGGATTTCTATCAGGTGAAGGAAGCGGTAAGAACCCTGCCGGTCTATGTGAATACTATCGGGCTTGTTTTTATTGTACTTTTAATAGCAGGAGTCCTTGCTGCCATAGTTTTTCTATGGAAAAGGATTAAAAAATCAAAAAGATTGCTGATTGCTCCCTTTACGATGTTTATAACCTCATCCCTCCTGTTTGGACTTCTGTTCTTTGCTGCCACCAGGGATAATATTTTGCAGAAGGGTTTTGACAATCTGCGGGATGCTTATTTGGAATATGGTTTTGCTTATTGTTTTTCCAATAGTATCTTTGAGAGAGGAATTGAAAAGCCCAAGGACTATTCCGCTAAAAGAATGGAGGAAGTCTTAAAGCAGATAGACGAAGGAACGGATAAGTTATACACCGGAACTTCCGCAGGGGTCCAGAATCCCAACATCATAATGGTTCAGCTGGAATCGTTCTTCGATGTGAGCTATCTGAAAAATTATACTTTTTCTGAAAATCCGGTACCGAACTTCAGTAAACTTAAGGAAAATTATCCCTCGGGATTTTTAAAAGTCCCTGTATACGGAGCCGGAACGGTAAATACGGAATTCGAAGTCATTACCGGAATGAGCATGAAGTACTTTGGCACAGGAGAATACCCCTATAGGACCGTACTTCGTACAAAGACTTGTGACAGTGTTCCTTACAATTTAGATAAAATAGGATACCACAGTATGGTAGTCCATAATAATGCCGCGACTTTTTACAATAGGAATGACGTGTTTCCAAGACTGGGGTTTGATAATTTTGATTCTGCCGAATATATGAATGGTCTGGTATATAATAAAGTCGGCTGGGCCAAGGATAGTGTACTGACCGGTGAGATCCTGAAAGCCCTGAATTCGGATACCAACAGGGATTTTATATATACTATTACAGTTCAGTCCCACGGAATTTATCCAAGTGACAAAGATGAAAATTCAAAGATAAAAGTAACACCGGATTCTACGGATATTTCCTACCCGGATAACCTTTATAAATCACTTTCCGACTATACGAACAGTATAGAATATTACGCGAACCAGCTTAATGAGACAGACCAGTTTATTGGTGCGCTGACAGAAAAATTGTCAGAGTTCAAGGAACCTACGGTTGTGGTATTCTATGGAGACCACCTTCCGCCGCTCTCGTTGGAACAAAAGGATATTGCACTTGACAGGCACTCCACGGAATATGTAATATGGAGTAATTTTCAGATGGAAAAAACAAGATATGATCTTCCCGCTTATCAGTTAAGTGCTTATGTACTTGGCAGACTTGAAATGGAAGATGGTCTGCTCACAAAATTCCATCAAAGATGCTTTTCTGATACAAATTATGAAGAAGAACTTAAACTGCTGCAGTATGATTTGCTGTATGGTAAAAAATATGTGTTTGATAGCAAGAATCCGGATGAGAAAAAGGATATGATAATGGGAATTACTCCGCCGGAAATCAAAGATGTAACAAAAGAAGGGGATAGTCTTCTTATCACTGGAAACGGGTTTACAGAATGCAGTATGGTCGTTGCAGACGGTAAACGCTGTAAAACAAAGTTCGTCAGTGATTCTCTCCTTAAGATACCCTACAGACAATTGGACGGTAAACAGATATATGTTGAACAGCTTGCAGATAAAAGATCGGTGCTTGGAAAAAGCCGTGCTTTCCTGTATCAATAAAAGAATGAGCAAAGGGGCTTGGACTTTATAGTAACAGCTATAAGGTTTAAGCTTCTTTGTATTTTTTTATTGAAGCCCGGTTTACAGATTGGTACTAATAAACGGAGAAAATCAATTTGAATATTGTTTAACCAGGCAATTAATTACAGAATAATCAAAAAAGTGTTGTAAGTTTTTAGAAGAATACTTATAATTGTTTAATAGTGTAATTGGATAAAGAATAGGATTTGGAACTCGGTTCTGATGGATATTTCACAACCTGATCTATGAGATACAATGGAGATGAATTCCGAATTTGATTTGAGTGCACCATGCCGCAAATGCTGGCTCAGGCAGATTTGTGCAGGTGCCCAAATTTGCGGCGTATTGGCGGCATGGAGGTTGGTATGAAGGGTACTAGGGAAGACGTTGATAGAATATTTTATAAAAGTCTGGAGGAGTTAGAGTCCCACCATCTGGACGAGGCCATTAAATACTGCATGGAAGCTATCAATGGCTATGAGGAGTTGGGGGAGTATTTCAAATGTGCCAGGTGCCAGAATCTTCAGGGGGTTATTTATGGTGCTATGGATAACGAGACTATGGCAGTGGATTGTTATCTTACCGGCTTAGAGTATTGCAATAAGCACCAGGTAAAGGGATTGAATCATCTTTTCTACTGTAATATCGGCACCAGATATATGGAACTGGGGGAGAACAGCAAAGCTCTTGAATTTTTTATAAGCGGTCTGAAAGACTTAGAGGAAAATGGAAAGGAGCTCTCCGGATTATACGAAAGGTGGCTGATAGTCGTCAGACTGAATCTTGGAGTTGCTTATTCAAGGCTTGGGAAGTTGGAGGATGCGGAAGAAAATCTGCTTCTTGCCATGAAAATATCGGAAGATACCAATGATAATACCTACAGCTTTACAATTCTGAGCGGCCTTTCCAAAATCTATCTTGCAAGAGGAGAAGAAGAATATGCAAGAGAGAATTTGCAGGATATGATGGAATATGCAAGGCTGAAGCTATCTCCTTTAAATGACTATATGCAGGATATCATTAATTTTATTGATATCCTGAAAGCATTGCAGGAGTATGATTTATGGAGGCAGTGCATTGAGGAATTTGATCAGTTATCCAGAGAGGTGAAATCTCCTACCGTAATGCTGCAGGCAGTTGAATTCTGGCTGGACTATTATTCCAGCAGAGGAATGATGGAAGAACATAAAAGGATGTGCATCCGTCATACGCAGCTTTATATGGCATTAAAGAAGTTCATCAACCAGGATAAGATAATGGCCCTTAATGCAAAGCTGGAGCTGCAGCAGGCCGAGGATAATGTGAAGGAGGTCAGGCTCAGGCTGGAAAAGGATGATGTAACCGGCCTTAAAAACCGCTATGCCATGCAAAAGCATGGAGCTAAAAAAGTTAAGCTGGCCCATGAAACCGGAACGATGCTTGCCGTTGGTATCCTGGATGTAGACCATTTCAAGGAATTGAATGATACATACGGACATTTACGAGGGGATACCGCATTAAAGCAGGTTGGCAATATTCTGGACAACTGCCTGGACGGCTACGGGGATATCTACCGTTACGGCGGGGATGAATTCGTGCTGATAATACCCAATGCTACCTATGAAGTGGCTGAAAAAGTGGCAAAGAAGATTATGGACCGCATTGCAAAAAGCCACATTCCCAATAAAGCAGCTCCTATTAACGGCAATCTTACCGTGTCTTTAGGTATCTGCTGCCGTACTCCGAAAGTAACGGACAGGCTGGAGAATCTCTTTGATATAGCTGACAGTATCCTATATCAGGTAAAGAATAACGGAAAAAATAATTATGGCATCGGAATTATTGAGGATAACGAATAAACTAAAAAAATAAAACAAAAAAATTTAATCCGTAACATATGTTACGGACTTTTTTGTATCCTCCTGTTAAGATATACACATCAAGGCGCACAACCCAATAGAGCGAGCGCTAATAAATCAATCTTTACAGGAGGATATTTAGATGGAGAATAAGATGTTTTGTTATCAATGTCAGGAAACAGCAGCTGGCAGCGGATGTACACAGTCAGGTGTCTGTGGTAAGAACCCTGAAGTAGCAGCAATGCAGGATTTGTTAGTTTATGTAACCAAGGGACTTTCTGAAATAACTACAAGACTTCGTGAGGAAGGTAAGAAAGTAAGTTCTGAAATCAATCACCTGATAACTTTAAATCTGTTTACTACCATAACAAATGCTAATTTCGACGAGGAAGCAATTGTTTCCAAAGTTGTTGCAACAATAGATGTTAAGAAAGAACTGTTAGAACAGTTAAGCGGTAAAGAGAATCTTAGTGAGGCAGCCCTTTGGGAAGCAGGTACAGAAGAATTCGCAGCGAAGGCAGCAAAAGTAGGAGTTCTTTCTACTGAAAATGAGGACATCAGATCCTTAAGAGAACTTATCACATACGGATTAAAGGGCCTTTCCGCTTACAGCAAGCATGCAAATGCACTTCTTAATGACGATGAAGAAGTAGATACTTTCTTACAGAGAGCACTTGCTAAGACCTTAGATGATACCCTTGGAGCAGAAGAATTGATTGCCCTTACTCTGGAGACCGGTAAATACGGTGTAAACGGTATGGCACTCTTAGATACCGCTAATACTACAGCTTATGGTAATCCTGAAATTACAAAAGTAAATATCGGTGTTGGCAGCCGTCCCGGAATCCTTATCTCAGGACATGATTTACGCGATATGGAAATGCTCTTAAAGCAGACAGAAGGTACCGGCGTTGATGTATATACCCATTCCGAAATGCTTCCCGCACACTATTACCCTGCCTTTAAGAAGTATTCCCACTTTGTAGGTAACTATGGTAATGCATGGTGGAAACAGAAGGAAGAGTTCGATAGCTTTAACGGACCTATCTTAATGACTACTAACTGTATCGTAGCTCCTAAAGACAGCTATAAAGACAGACTTTTTACAACAGGCGCAGCAGGCTTCCCCGGCTGTAAGCATATTCCCGGTGAAATCGGAGAAGAGAAGGATTTCTCTGAAATTATTGAACTTGCTAAAAAATGTGCAGCTCCTACTGAAATTGAAACCGGTGAAATCATTGGAGGTTTTGCTCATAACCAGGTACTTGCTCTTGCAGATGCGGTAGTTGGCGCAGTAAAATCCGGAGCTATTAAGAAATTCGTTGTAATGGCTGGTTGTGACGGCAGAGCAAAATCCAGAAACTATTATACAGATTTTGCAAAAGCTCTTCCGAAGGATGCGGTTATTTTAACAGCAGGTTGTGCAAAATACAAATACAACAAGCTTGAGCTTGGTGATATCGGCGGAATACCGAGAGTACTTGATGCCGGACAGTGTAACGATTCCTACTCCCTTGCAGTTATCGCATTAAAGTTAAAGGAAGTATTCGGCTTAGAAGATATCAATGATCTGCCTATTATTTATAACATTGCCTGGTATGAGCAGAAAGCTGTAATCGTATTATTAGCATTATTATACCTTGGAGTAAAGAACATTCACTTAGGACCTACACTTCCTGCTTTCCTTTCTCCTAATGTTGCTAAGGTCTTAGTTGAAAACTTTGGCATTGCAGGAATCGGAACGGTAGAAGATGATATGGAACTGTTCTTTGGTGAAGAAGAAGTAGCTGCTGCAGCAGAAGAAGGCGTTATTACCAAAGATATGTTAATCGGAGATATCCTTCGTATTGATTCAGACCTTGCTCCTGCTCTGTTAGAGATTGGTATGCACTGCTTAGGCTGCCCTTCCTCCCAGATGGAATCTTTAGAAGATGCCTGCGCAGTTCACGGTATTGATGTAAACGAAGTAGTTGTTAAATTAAACAGCCAGTTAGCAAAATAATAATAGATATATCCACTTTTAGCCACATGGAAGTTCCGTAACGTGCCAAGTGCCGGCAATTAGTAAAAGGTCTGGCCTTGGTATCCAAGGGCTGCTGCAGCTCCCCCTCATCCAAATTCTGCAGCAGTCCGGAAAATCCATTCATAAGGAGAAATATATGAGCGCATTTTTAGGACCAATCCATTATTGGGTATACAACAAAGTTACTTTACAGGAAGAATTCATAAATGACATTATAAAAGCTTCCGGTGATAACAACTGGGACACTGAATTGGAAGATAAGCTTGCAAATGCCTGCGGTACCATAGAGAACAGACCTTTGGAAGAGATAATAGATGGCAGTAATATACATGGATGGCTTCAGAGCAGAATCTCCGTTACCGAAGGAAGATTAAGTCTGGCGGTATCTGGCTTGCTGAAAGAGGACCCTAAACGTAAAGACAGTCTTCTTCAGACAGCCTATGAATTTGGTAAGAAACATGCTGTAGCAAAGAATGCATCCCCAAGTGATGCCTTTCAGGCAATCAGCGACAGTCTCATTGACGGTATGCCCTGTGACAGAGTAAATGAAGTATTGGATCAGGGAGAGGATTACATCCTATGGCAGCAGACCACCTGTGTTCACTCCAGGTACTGGGAAAGTATCGGAGAAACAGCAGATGTTTATTACGAGCTTCGAAAGAGGATTACAGAAGGAATGTTAAGCGGAACAAAGCTTACATTGAAAGAACCGGAAGACGGTGTCTATAAGATTTCAGCAGAATAAAATCAGGAGGTAATGCCATGTACAGCGTAGAATTAATGGTAATGGAACACGATAATATAT
The DNA here is from genome assembly GCA_023450835.1 of Bacillota bacterium. GTDB lineage: Bacteria > Bacillota > Clostridia > Lachnospirales > Lachnospiraceae > Anaerocolumna. The sequence continues at coordinate 8,822 of JAEXGM010000181.1, forward strand.
TAAAGTTTATCGGTGCGGTGGAAAATGCCTGCTGCCGTATCATTGAAGGTAATGAGGTAAATACAGAAGATTTTGAGAAAATGATATACTTTGCCAGAAACTATGCAGACAAGCATCACCATGGTAAAGAAGAGCAGGTATTATTTGCAGAAATGACAAATCACCTCGGCAAGATAGGAACCAATCTGATTCAGCATGGTATGCTAGTAGAACATGACCTTGGCCGTCTCCATATATCCGACCTGGAAGAATCCATTAGTCTATATAAGGAGGCACCGATTACTCTCCATAAGCTTGGTATTATTGAGGGAGCTTCCGGCTATGCCAAATTGTTGAAAAGACACATCGGAAAAGAAAATGAAGTAATCTATCCCTATGCAGAGAAGAGCCTGACAGAGGAAGTTCTTATTTCAGTAGATGAAAGAGTAAGAGCTTTTGAAGAAGAAGCAAATGCTCAGGGAGTTCAAAAGCATTGCCTGGATTTACTGAAAGAGCTTACTGAAAAGTATAGGGATTAATTTCCGGTAAGGAAAGAAGGTTTTACGAATGATAAATCTTACACAATTAGAAAAGCAGCATCAGAATATAAAAGATGAGATAAAGGCCATTGTGGATATGACGGAGAAATCCGATTATGAAAATAATCTGATGGAGATAACCCTTCATATCAATAAGCTTGCGGGACTGTTAAATGTCCATCTCCTGTCGGAAGATGAATTTATGTATCCTGCACTAAAAGCCAGCGCGGATAGTGAGATAAGAGCAATGGCTGAAAGTTACAGTCACGAGATGGGAGATTTGGTAACAGAATTCTCAGCTTATAAAAACAGCTATAACACCAAGAACAAAGTACTGGCTGACATAAATGAATTCATACCGGCAACGAAAGCAATTCTGAATAAGATAAACAACCGTATGAATAAAGAAGACAATAATCTTTACAATTTAATAGCTCAAAAAGGGATATAAATGATAGACTCCTTTCCGCGAACAGGCAGTTAAATATCAGCGGTTTTGCAGGATATAAGCAATCTGCAGGCAGGCCTTTGGTATGACTGGCAAGTGTGTCAAGAATTTTTAAAAAAATTCTTGAGGTTTTCAGCAAAGACAATTTCTGATAAGATATTGTCATAGAGTGAAAGCGGAAGGAGCGGTAAGGTATGACACCTCATAAGTGCAATTTTAAATCAATTAAATAGGGAATCTGTAGCGGATTCGTTATGAAGAAAGCACTTTTATGGACATACTTTGCTGGTATCAATGGCTTATTGGATGTATGATATTATTTGAAAACGCATAGCATTTTCAAATTTATTATTTTGGCAGTATCATTTGAAAAAAGTAGTACAGCACTGTAGAAGGAGTATTCTTTCTGCAGTTTTTTTATGCCCATTTTATGCCTAAAAGTGAACAAAAGATTCCGATTACAGTATAAAAAAACCGGAAGGAATGGTAAAAACAAGTGAAAGATTTATTTGTAAACGGCGTAAAAAAATATATGAATACGACCCTGGTGTTAAATAATATCACATTTATGGTAAATGAAGGAGAACGGGCGGGAATTGTAGGAGAGAACGGAAGCGGAAAGACAACGATTCTTAAATTAATAGCAGGTATCCTGAAACTAAATCATTGTGCCGGATATCCTTATGCACCGGTGCCTCCGGGTTTTGATGAGGGATGGGTAGTAATGCCAAAGGATGCCAGCTGCGCTTATTTAAATCAGATACCGGATTATGAAGCAGGAGTAAAAGTTATTGATGTGCTTAACCTGGCTTTTGAAGAGGTGTATGAGTTGGAAGCAGAACTTAGGGAACTGGAAGTTAAGATGCAGCAGGAGGAAGGGGCGGAACTTGACCGAATCTTAAAGAAATACGACAATTGCCTCAGATTGTATGAAAGCAAGGGCGGATATGAGGTCAATGAGAAGTTAAACAGAATCTGCAAAGGCCTTCACTTTGGCGATGAATTCCTGAATAAGGACTTTAATATACTAAGCGGCGGAGAGAAAACAACAGCAGCCCTTGGTAAGCTTTTAATGGATAGCCCGGATATCCTGCTCCTTGACGAACCCACCAACCACTTGGATATGGAATCCGTGGAATGGTTGGAGGAGTATGTAAGAAATTATAAGGGAACTGTAATCATTGTATCTCATGACAGATATTTTCTGGACCACACCGTAACCAAGATTATTGAGATTGAAGATAAGGAAAGTGAGACTTACCTTGGAAATTATACGGAGTATGCAAAGAAAAAAGAAGAGAACTTGCTGATATGGCAGGAAAACTATAAAGAACAGCAAAAGAAAATAGGTGCCATGGAAAGTTCTGTAAAGCAGCTAAAAGAATGGGCGGGTAAAGGCGGAAATGAGAAATTCTATAAAAGAGCTGCCAGTATCCAGAATAAAATTGACAGAATGGAGCGGATTGAAAAGCCAACCAGCGGGAAAAAGGGGATGACGGTAACCTTCTCGGAAGCTGGCAGGTCAGGAAATATCGTAATCAAAGCAGAAGGACTTAAAAAAGCTTATGGTGAGAAAGTACTCTTTGATGATGCAGAGGTTCAGCTCTATTACGGCGAGAGGGCTGCTCTTATCGGGCAAAACGGCAGCGGTAAGACCACATTCCTTCGGATGCTTCTGGGGGAAGAATTACCCGATGGAGGCATTGTGGAATTTGGTAGCAGTGTTAAGGCTGCCTATCTCCCCCAGCAGCTTACCTTTGGCAATGAGGAGCTGACGGTAGTAGAGTGTTTCAGAGAAGATATTTCTATCCTGGAAGGAGCCGCCAGAGAGTACCTGGCCAGATTCCTTTTCTTTGGCAGCAGTGCGTATAAAAGGGTGAAATATCTTTCAGGAGGAGAGCGTGTACGCCTGATGCTTGCCAAACTGATATTTCATGAGGCAAATCTACTGATACTGGATGAGCCCACCAACCATCTGGATACGGTCTCCATTGAAAATATCGAGAATACCCTGGAAGCCTTTAAAGGAACAGTATTCTATATCTCCCATGACAGATATTTTATTAATAAAACCGCTGACAGGATACTTTCCCTGGAGAAGGGGAAACTGAAAAGTTATGCCGGGAATTATGAGGATTATAAAGAAGCAAAGGAAAAAGAAGCCGCAAACAATTTGGCCAAATCCGTTGCAGATGACTTTAAGAACAATACAAAGGCGAAACAGCAGGTGAAAGGGAATCCTGAAAACAGTAAAGAAAGTAAAGAGAGTCAAGACAGAGAGAAATATAGGCAACAGGTTGAGGGGAATAAGAAAAAAGATAATTCTAAAACAAAAGAAAATATCAAAGATAATATGAAAGCAAGGGATAATAATTCTAAAGCCAATATAGCAAGAAAAGAAAAGCTGGAAGTTTTGATCGAAGAGCTGGAGAACGAAATAGCCGGTATCAGGGAACGTATGAATTCCGGTGATATCCCGCTGGAAGAACTGAATAAGCTTTATCAAAGGCAGGAGGAGCTGTCCGGAAAGCTGGATATTCACATGGAAAAATGGATGAATTTATAATGTCAGCCTTAATATTTTGGTAGGATAATGACTAAATAAGAGATAAAATCCCGGAAATGCAGTCAAGGTAAGGTTTTCAGCCGTGGCTGCATTTCCGGGATTTTGTAAATTCAGGCCGTGAAAATCAGAAATATAACTTTGACTGTTCAGCGGAAGGGATAAAACCAATAAATCTTTATTTATAACAGCAGAAGATTCCTGCATCCTTGGTTATAGTAAGTCCTCTTTTGCCGATTTTCTTAGTAAGAAATTTCTCAAAATCCATTTGCTTATCCTTTAGAATAATATTTTGATTACCATGGCAGGAATAGATATAGTCGGCCAGGGGCCTCATATCTGTTACTAACAGGCTGTCATGATAAATATACTTTTGGACGAGGGCGAAATAAACCCTTAATTCTTCTGCCCCCTCGTCAAGGCCAAAGATATCATAGAGCTTTACTTCGGAAAGAGCAATTTGTTCGTCGTATTCCTTTGCGGTCTCTTCTATTTCCTTCATATGCTTTCTGCCATAGGTGCTAAGGCACAGGCAGCCCCCTGGCTTTAATACACGTCTAAGCTCGCTAAGAGCTTTTTTTCTATCCTTGGCATAGAACAGGACGTGATTTGCTATAACAAGATCAAAGGAATTATCCTCATAGGAGATATCCTGCATATCCATCTGTCTGGAGGAGAAGCTAATATTCCTGGAAGCAAAGGCGGAGGATAAGTTCTTTAACCTGGAAGCGGCATTTCTTACCATACCGGAGGAGATGTCTGTTAACAGGACAGAGATGCTATTAGGAAGAGAGTGCTTCGTCTGATGCCAAAGCTCACCGCTGCCGCAGCCTACCTCCAGGATTTTTTGATGTTCACTAATTGGAATGGTATCTAATATCCAGGGGTACCAGCCTGTGGGATTTTGAGAATACTTTTTATGCAGGTCAATGCGTACCTTAAGATTCTTTGAGGATTTATACTGATTCAGGAGGGTATCTTCCATGTTCAGAAGGTGTATCAGGTCCACAATGTGATTCCAGTCGGGCTTCTGCTCTTCTGATAATACGGCAGAGGTTTCTACAAGAAGCTGCTCTATGTGTTTTAGCTCTGAGACCTTTTCCTGTACAAGCTTTTGCTGGAGCTGCAGGGATTCTTTTATAAAGGAAGCATCTGAGGAATTCAAGGTGATTTCCCGAATTTCCTCCAGGCCAAACCCCAGCTTTTTTAATACAAGGATTCTCTGAAGACTGGCGAAATCCTTGTCGGTATAATAGCGATAGCCGGATTCTGCCATAAGGGAAGGCTTTAACAATCCCTTTTCATCATAGTACCGTATTGTCCTTACGGATATGTTGGCTCTTTTTGAGAATTCTCCGGTAGTATAAAGGTTTGGTTCCATGGAGGTAAGTTCCTTTCTAATGTATAAAATACAAAGTTTCACATATTGACTGAGAGTAGTGTGAAAATTAAAAAGATGATTTTCACACACATGTTTGTGTCTGCGAAATCCTCAGCCAAATCTTTAGGTGCATTGGAAAAGGCAATGGAACAGAAGGGGTTCGTTTTAGAGAAAGAAGTTCTTATTTCCCATATACCACTGAAGGGTTTTTCTGATTCCTTCCTCAAAGGAAACTTCCTGTTTCCAGCCAAGTTCCCTTTGAAGCTTGGAGGAGTCCATAGAATATCTTCTGTCGTGGCCTTTTCGGTCTTCTACAAATGTAAGGGGTGGAACTTCCAGGTGGTAATCCCGGACGAGAATATCCATAATGCTCTTAACAACAGCCATATTCGTGTAATCCTCAGCTGCTCCGATATTATAGACTTCACCGGGGCTTCCCCCTTGCAGTACCGTATCAATGGCACTGAGATGGTCTGTTACATAGAGCCAGTTCCGTACATTAAGACCGTCTCCATAGATGGGAACAGGCTTGCCCATCTGGCAGTTTAAGATACAATTGGGAATGAATTTCTCTTTGTACTGATAGGGGCCGTAGTTGTTGGAGCATCTTGTGACCAGAACAGGAAGGCCGTAAGTCTCATAATAAGCCCTTGCCATATGGTCGCCTCCTGCTTTACTGGCAGAATAGGGATTTCTGGGGGAAAGAGGCGTGTTTTCCGTAAATTTACCCGTGGCCGGAAGCTCGCCGTATACTTCATCCGTTGAGATATAGAGAAAGCGTTTATGCTCATAATCATCCTCCCAGGCTCTTCTTGCCGCTTCTAAAAGATTCAGGGTGCCGCAGACATTTACCAGGGCGAATTCCCCGGGAGAGCTGATACTCCTGTCCACATGGGAATGTGCCGCAAAATGTACGACATAGTCGATCGTATTCTCTGTAAATATCCTCTCTAACAAAGTCTCGTCGCAGATATCTCCGTTTATAAACTGATAGGTGCCGCTGTCTTCGTAGCAGCTTACATTTTCCCTCCGCCCGCAGTAAGTGAGGGCATCCAGATTGAGAATACGGATATCCTCCCGGTGTTTTTGCATCAGATAGTGAATATAATTGGAACCGATAAAGCCGGCACCTCCGGTGATTAGATATGTTTTCATAATATCTCCTTTCGTGAATATCAAATCTTTGATTTGATATTCCTGAATACGTAGTTGAAAAACTGTCTTTTGCTTTTCAACCTGATAGCCATCCTTTCTTATACCTGTAAATTTTAAGCACAGGTAAAAACCTTTCTTGTTTTGATAAACCTATTGTAGAAGGTTACGCGGCGTAAGAGTCAAGAGATATTTTTTGATATTTATCATCTTAGGATTTGGCGTTATAACAGCAGGGTTTCCAGTATTTTATCGAACTTTTTGGTATCAGCGGCAGTACCGGAAAATGGATTCTCCGGAGGTGAAGCCAGGTAGGAAAAGGAAACAGGAAAGTACTCTCCCAGTTGTTTAACATAATCTTCTCTAAAATATTCCTGGCTTTTTTGTACTCCCATTAGTATGAGCTGATAGCAGTTTATCAGAACAAAATCCAGGAATTTTCTGTTAGCAGCCGGGAAAGCGGCACACAAATCAGTGATAAAAAAGAATAGTTTATTCACATTCTTTTCTTCCTCCTCAGCGGAGAGATTAAGAGTAAAAAGAGTCTGATGTCTTTTCTCAGAATCCTCCTTAATATCCTGGAGATCATCGGCAAGCTGCAGGAAAAATCCAAATCCCAGGTAGAAAGTCATATCTTCCCTGGTGAGCTTATCTTTTACAAAGAATCGGTCAATGAGGACGGAGAGACCGCCTTTAAACAAAGAAATATCAAGCCTTTTTCTATAACCCAAAAGAGTATCCGAGCCTTGCTGCTGAAGACTCTTTTCCTGAGCCTCTAACATCATAAGCAAGAGCTCAGATGCAGACTGAGAGATGTCTGAGCCACTTGTTTTGCCGGCTAAAGAGAGAAAATACAGGGTTTTTTCATCATGTTCTGAGGAGGGCAGAGGGTCTTCGCCTTTCAGATAATTTCTAATCAGTGAGTTATAACGGAATTTCTCCTCCCTGGAACAGGAGTTGTTATCTATGTAATTATCAGTAAAGGGGTAGAGCATGCTGTAACCGTAACAGGCTTCTGAGAAATCAGAAGTGTCATTATGGATTTCTTTGAACATCAGGTATACGATATAATTTCTAGCCGCCTGCCCCATGTCATCATTGGACATTTCAGGTACATCCCTGCGGACCCTTTTCATAAAAGTCTTCATTTCCGATATCAGACTTTCAAGTCTTTCCCGGGGCAGGGACTGATGGATATGAAGCAGGGGTTCCTCGTTAAGGACCTGATATAACAGTCCGTAGGTATCCTTCCTCCATTTATTTTTGCCAATGGGAAAGCGTGGATATCTTGCGAACTGCTGCCCAAATGCATCTGAGGCTTCTCTTACATAGGCTTCATTTCGCTCTTTCTCTTCCTGTGACACTTTGGCCATGCAGGAAGGGAAGGTATCTTCGGTCTTTAGCCACTGTTCTCTTAATATGGGAAGGAAAAAGTCTTTAATTGTATTTCGGTGTAAAAAATCCATCACTTTGCTCCTTTATGAATATGGGTCTCATGACATTTATTACCTGCAAATCTGTTAACTGTATTATAAAGAACCTGCAGATGAAAATCAATAATTCTGTAAGAAACTCCAAAACTATTGATTGTGAGGGGGAGTTTCTGTATAATGGTTGTGTGAACGATACGATAACTGGAGGATTTCCCATGTCACAAACGACAAAAAAGGCCCTGGCTTATTCTCTTAAGAAGCTGTTAAAGCAAAAGCCCCTGGATAAGATAACGGTAACAGATATTACCGAGGACTGTGAAGTTAACAGGCAGACCTTTTACTATCATTTTAGAGATATTTATGATTTAGTGGAATGGATATATACCATTGAGGCTACAAAAGCTTTGGATGGCAATAAGACTGCTACGACCTGGCAGCAGGGGTTTCTTCAAATATTTGAATATATCCTGGAGAATAAGGCTTTTGTAAAGAGCACCTATCACTCCGTCAACAGAGAGCATTTGGAATCCTATCTCTATAATGAAACCTTTAATCTTTTAAGCGGCGTACTAAATGAATTTGCAGAAGGAATGTCTGTAAGAGAAGAGGATAAGGCTTTTATTGCGAACTTCTATAAATTTGCTTTTGTCGGTCTGGTGCTTGACTGGATTGGAAAGGGAATGAAAGAGGAACCCAAAGACATTATGGAGAGACTGAGTATACTGCTCCAGGGTGATTTTAAGAGTGCATTGGATAAATTTAAGACAAAACCCTCCGCTTTTATAAAATCTAATTCTGAAAAGTAAATGTAAGATTAAATGGTTTGCCACTTCAAGAAAGCATTTATACAAAAATCGAAAAATGTATAAATTTTATACAATAACAGCCCACTGACTAAAGTTCCAGCAGTGGGCTGTTATTGTATATTGCGGCGGATATTGGAAAGATATATAGTAAAGAAAAAAAGATGGAGGTAACTTGTATGTATTACAGCAATGGAAATTATGAAGCATTTGCCCGCCCCAGAAAGCCAGAGGGTGTTGATAAAAAATCCGCTTACCTGGTAGGTTCAGGTCTTGCCTCTTTAGCTGCTGCTTGCTTTCTTGTAAGAGATGGACAGATGAAAGGTGAACGTATTCACATATTAGAAGAAATGAGCCTTCCCGGCGGAGCCTGTGACGGAATAAAAGACAGTGAGAGAGGATTTGTTATCCGAGGCGGCAGAGAAATGGAAAATCATTTTGAATGTCTGTGGGATTTATTCCGCTCCATTCCTTCCCTGGAAACAGAAGGGGCCTCTGTACTGGACGAATTCTACTGGTTAAATAAAAAAGACCCTAACTACTCCTTAATGAGAGCCACCGTAAAGCGTGGACAGGATGCTCACACCGATGGAAAATTCGGACTCAGTGAAAAAGCTTCTACAGAAATAATCAAACTCTTCTTTACCAAAGACGAAGACTTATATGATAAAAAGATCAGCGATGTATTCACGCAGGAATTCTTTGATTCTAACTTCTGGCTCTATTGGAGAACCATGTTTGCTTTCGAAGAATGGCACAGTGCCCTTGAGATGAAACTTTATATTCAGAGATTCATCCATCACATTGGCGGACTTCCTGATTTTAAAGCTTTGAAATTCACAAAATACAATCAGTATGAATCCTTAATTCTTCCTATGGTGAAATATCTGGAGGCTCACAACGTTTCCTTCCAGTATGACACAAGAGTAACCAATGTTCTATTCGAAAAGAAAGGCGGCAAGAAAGTTGCTGTCAGAATTGAATGCATCAGAGAAGGCAAGAAAGAAAATATTGACCTGATTGAAGATGACCTGGTATTTGTAACAAACGGAAGCTGTACGGAGAATTCATCTTTGGGAGATAATGACCATCCGGCAGAATTAAAGGAAGGCCTTGGAGGATGCTGGGAGCTTTGGAGAAACATCGCAAAGCAGGATGCAGCTTTTGGACATCCGGATAAATTCTGTACCGATATTAAAGCTACGAACTGGGAATCCGCAACGGTTACAACGCTGGATGACAGGATTCCCCCCTATATTGAAAAAGTATGCAAGAGAGATCCTTTCAGCGGTAAAGTAGTAACCGGCGGAATCATTACTGCAAAGGATTCCAAATGGTTATTGAGCTATACCTTAAACCGCCAGCCTCACTTCAAAGAACAGCCAAGGAACCAGCTGGTTGTTTGGGTATACGGATTATTTACAGATGTACCCGGCGATTATGTCAAGAAACCGATGAAAGACTGCACCGGTACCGAGATTACAGAAGAGTGGCTGTACCACTTAGGCGTGCCGGAATCCCAGATTCATGACATGGCAGTAAATTCTGCGAGATGTGTTCCGGTTATGATGCCCTATATCACAGCTTTCTTCATGCCCAGAACAGCAGGCGACAGACCAAAGGTAGTACCGGAAGCTTGCGTAAACTTTGCATTTATCGGACAGTTTGCCGACACCGTAAGAGATACCGTATTCACCACGGAATACTCCGTACGTACGGCTATGGAAGCGGTGTACACACTGCTTGACGTAGACAGGGGTGTACCGGAAGTATTTAATTCCTGCTATGACATCAGAGTGCTCTTAGACTCCACCTCCAAGATGATGGACGGAGAGAAGATAGGAGATAAGAAACTTCCATTCCCTCTGAATATTGTTAAGAAAAAGGCATTAAAGAAAGTATCAGGAACTGTAATAGAAGATTTATTAAAGCGCTATAATGTAATATAAATACTATAAATGAAATAGCCTGATTCCTTCGGAAATCGGGCTATTTCATTTGAGTAGTATAAAAAGGGTAGTCTTTCACAATGGGACGGCAATTTACCCAAAGCAGAAAGACTCATGCGCTGGTTCCAAGGCGCATTCGTTCTTTCTGCTTTGGGTAAATTGCCTGTAAGTGTATTAAGAGCATGTCCTTTTATACTTCGTAATAATCAAAAGATAATACGAAGAGTAATACAA
>JAEXGM010000183.1 GCA_023450835.1 Bacillota bacterium
AAGCACCCTGGGGCGGCTATAAGATGAGCGGTTACGGCAGGGAACTTGGCATACAGGGGCTGGAGGAATATCAGGAGGTAAAGCAGGTTAACATTAATCTGAATCCTGGTATCGTGGGCTGGTATGAAGAAAGAAAAAGATAAGAATATATTAAAAATATATCCTGAGTATTGATATGCTACCCCTATACAGGATAATGAAATATAAAAGTCCTATATAGGGGTATTTCTATATCTAGGAAAAGTAGAGTTGATTCAATAGAAAAAGTAAAAATAGTTGAGCACTACTTAAATGGTGAAATTAGTATCACTCAGGCAGCTAAGTCCTTAAGCGTGGATATTAAAAGAACAAGTGATTGGATTAGATTATACAAATCCGAGGGACCTACGGGCTTATTAAATTCATCGCTAAATCGTAGATATTCAAAAAATCTTAAAGAAACTATGGTGCAACGGCAATTAAATCTTCTTTCTTTGGAAGAGATGAATAACCCACCATTTATAGATAGGCGTTCTAACCAGGAAGCACTTTCCAATCAAATCGGTATGCTTCCACGATTTACAGGTGTTTCAGTTTCGGGGTTCATCACTCCGGAACATCGTTCTCGTATGAATTCACTTTATGGTATGAGCTGTTTTATACCTGTGGACTCATTTTTGTAGTCCAGCATATAAAACAGCAGGATGTAAAGATAACTTTTTCTATAAAAAGAGATGGTGCGGATAACTTATTTTTATTTTATCATAGAAGACCTATCCACATATGTTCTATATGAAATTTACAGAGATTTTTCCACAGGCTCAGATTTGTGATTCTCACCATTGCAGCCAATAATTCCATAAATAATATTCATGACTGGATGTTACTAATTCTTCCTCAGAGTCAATTACAAACATGGCTTTTGAATCCAAATCAATCACGGAGTATTTTTAATCAGGATTTGTTTGTTTACCTAATTTTTCTATTAAAATTAATCGTTTACCAAATTTCTCTCTAGATATATATGAGATATGATAAACATTATTTATATAAGATTTTTTATACTGCTTAGATGAACATATTATATGATAAGTATAATAATTATTATACCTATTAATTACATCGATATAGTAATTATCATTGTTCAGTTCCTTATTAATAATTAAAAATTCGCCATCTTCAATATAACCAGATTTATCTAGTTTAATGATATTATAATTAATAAATAATATAAACATTGTGATAAGTATAAGTATAAAACGATGAAATTGTGGCATTTTATTTAATAAAAATCTTATTAACATAATAATAATCGATATTGGTAAAATAGTTACTAACCCAAAACAAAAATAAGTTATGAATTTAAATATTTTAATTTGAGATTGTTGTAAGTTGTATTGATAATAAAAAATAAATCCCCAACAAATTAATAATAATATTAAATTGATACTCATTATTATATAATACTTATACGCTTTTTTCATATATATTCTCCTCATATTATTTTATATTATACTTTTTTTAGCAAATTTAATCAACTTAATATAAAAAAAGTTTAATATTTACATTTCATTCATTATATGGTAAATTATGTTTGTGACTATTGCTATAGGTATATTAAATAAGGAGGATTATAATGAAGAAAAAATTACTATCAATTTTAAGTATTCTAGCATTAAGTGTTAGTATACTTAATCCAGCCACAGCCTTTGCAGATGAGGTAAGCACAGACTTAATTTTGATTAATCATGGCGTACCTAGTGAAATTGTAGCGATTATGCCAGAAGAACAAAAGTTAGAATTGGTGAATGCTGATGATTTTACATACTGTGGCAGTAATACTATAGTGGATGAAATAAATGAGAATACCCAAGGTGGAAAGGGAATGTCTACCCAAGGTACAATTAGTTCATCACAACTATCATTGACTGGATATGGTTTTATGTATACAAGCGGTGGAAAAAAATTAGCACAGGTGTCAGCATATTACAACTGGGTACAGAATCCTGGATGGTTTTTGACAGATCAGATAGGTATAACATGGGATTCTAGCTATTATGCGCCTGTAGATCAAGGACAGTGGATTGTATGCCAACATCAAGATTTAAATGGTACTAATTTAACACAAACAACATCATATGACTTACTCGACATTTCAAATAGTGGATTTATTATTGATGTTGATATGGTGGGAAATCATACTAACTTTGGAACAGCGACAGCAAAGCTCCAATTAAAAAGCGGTGCAAGTGAACCAACGAATTCTCAGTTTTATTATAAATATGCACATATTTCAATTGTTCCAACTATTGGTTTAAGCCTTAACACTTCTGTGACTGGTGGAATCGCTGTTTCAGCATCTGTCAATGTTGAATCATTAGCAAGTAGTACTACATTCCAACGCTAGACTTAATAAAAGTTAGATTATAAAGGAATGAGATGCAGTTATTTTCTCTTTACTTTTGAACACACGTTTGTACTTAATGCAAACATGTGTTCTTCTTGCTTGTATCGCGAATTTTATATTGATATTCTAAATGAAAAGTGGCTTACCGATGTTTCTGGATTCAGATATTACATAGGTATTGAAGCCTACAAGAATATATTTAAGTGCTATTCTTGAGCTATATGACCGAAGAATTGTTACTTTTAAAATCAGTGAACACAACGATAATCCTCTGGCTATGGATACGTTTGACGAGGCTGTACGCTTGGAGGCACTGATACATCCACTGTTTCACAGAAGCAGTGGATGTATCAGTGAGCAATTAAATGAACGTTTAAAGAAACATCACATGAAAGAAAGTATGTCCCAGAGTTGCTCACTGTATCGATAATGGACCCAAGGAAGGATTCTAGGGTTTTTTAAATGTATTACGGTCATCGTTTCACTGCGATAAACGGGCTTATAGATGCAATAAGGCAGTACATCGACTATTACAGTAATAGTCGAATCCAACATAAATTGAATGTAATGACACTTATAGATTTTCATAATCAATATGAGAAACCAACATAAAAATATCGTCAGCCATTAATATGGCTGACGATATAAAAATTTATTACTTTTCATTGTCCTCTTAACAGGTAGCACTCCATATTCTCCACAAAGCTCAGGGTATATTTTTGTTATATAAAGCTTTTTTAGTTGTTGTCATCCTCACGGTCAATCTGCATAATCTGTCTCTTTCTTGCAAATTCATCATTATCCAGATATTCGTCGTAAGTAGTAACCTTATCAATAAGTCCGTTAGGAGTAAGTTCCATAATGCGGTTTGCAATGGTCTGTACGAACTGGTGGTCCTGGGAGGTAAAGAGAACTACACCACTGAACTTCATAAGTCCGTTATTCAGTGCAGTAATGGATTCCATATCAAGGTGGTTAGTAGGCTCATCCATAATCAGTACGTTGGAACCAAGAATCATCATCTTAGAGAGCATAACTCTTACTCTTTCACCACCGGAGAGTACATTTACTTTCTTAATGCCTTCTTCGCCGGCAAAGAGCATTCTGCCAAGGAACCCTCTGACATAAGTAGCTTCTTTCTCGGGAGAGAAGGGCATCAGCCAGTCAACAATAATATCTTCGGAAGCAAAATATGATGTATTGTCCTTCGGGAAATAGGATTGGCTGGTGGTAATTCCCCATT
>JAEXGM010000277.1 GCA_023450835.1 Bacillota bacterium
GATTCACTTAAAATTAATAGAATCTACGCAAAGTGTGCTTAAAAAGACTTGCAAATAAATGCAAAAATGCTATGATATTGATAATCAAATTGCCCTATGGGCGGATAGGAGCTGAAATAGAATGAGGCAGACTTTTCTTGCACAGTTGGAGGAATTAAACAATGATGTAATTAAGATGGGAAGTATACTGGAACTGTCAATGAATGAAATGATAGGTGTTATTCATGACAAGGACGTTGAAAAAGCAAAGAAGATTATTGACCGTGACGATGAGATTGATATGCTGGAGCAGCAGATTGAAAAAGAATGTATCAATATCATTGCAAAGCAGCAGCCATTGGCATCTGACTTAAGAAAGATAACTTCCATTATGAAGATAATAACGGATATTGAGCGTATAGCAGATCAATGTGCGGATATCTCAGAGTATGTTATCAAACTGAATAAATACCCTCAGATGGAAGCCCCGAAAACTCTCGAGTCAATGATCGAGGCGATGAAAAAGATGGTTATCAACACCATAGACAGCTTCGTTGAAGGCGATGTGGAAAAAGCAAAGTCTGTTATTGAGGCAGACGATGAAGTAGACGGTGATTTTGAAAAGATTACAGATGAACTGTCCCTTACCATGCAGAATAAACCTGAGTTAGTGCCCCAGTGCATCTGCTACCTGATGATGATTAAATATCTGGAGAGAATGGCAGATCATGCTACCAATATAGCAGAATGGATAACCTATATTGTCACTGGAAATCTAACAGTTGGTTAAAACTTCATGTAAAGAGAGTGCGGAAAAGAAAAACGGTTTCCACTTTTAATTTTGAGTGCGCCCAAAGTGCGCAAGGGAGATTTTCATGAAAACAATATTAGCAGTAGATGATGAAGAACATATATTAGAATTACTGGCTTATAATTTGGAAAGAGACGGCTACAGAGTCTTAAAGGCTGAATCCGGTGAACTTGCCCTCGAATTACTGGCTGCCGAAAAAGTTGATATCGTACTGTTAGACTGGATGCTTCCGGGAATAGACGGAATAGAAGTACTGCGTAGAATTCGCTCGGATAAGAATTACCGAAGTATACCTGTTATTTTTCTAACTGCAAAAGGGGACGAAATCAGTAAAGTGGTAGGACTTGAGGTAGGCTCCGATGATTATCTGGTGAAACCCTTTGGAATCCATGAGCTTTCGGCACGTATCAAAGCAGTACTCAGAAGAACAGAAGGTGTTACGAAGACCAGCGAGGAAAAGGATGAAAGGGAAGAAAAACTTATCATTGACCATATGGAAATCAACCGTTCCAGAAGGACAGTGACCCTTGACGGGGTTCCCATAGAATTATCCTTTAAGGAATTTGAACTCCTGTACCTTTTAGCGAAAAACAGAGGTATTGTATTTACCAGAGATAATCTGCTGGAAAAGGTCTGGGGATACGATTATATCGGTGAGACCAGAACTGTGGATGTTCATGTAAGTAATCTGAGAAAGAAGATAGAAAAAGATGAAAGTCATCCTATCTACATCAAAACAGTTAGGGGAATGGGTTATAAGTTTGCTTAAAAACAGGCACTGCTTCGTAAAAAATATTAATAAATGTGCAGATTAAAATAATTTTACATTTAAAAATGAGATGAGTCCCATAAGACTCATTTAATATGAATGCGCGCATGGAGGATTAGGTTGAGAAAACGAAGGGATGGTTTTTTCAATACGAATTCAGGAATATCAAATCAAAGATTTGACATTCACGAAAGAGGTTAATATGCAAAAAAAGCTTTACATTAGTTACCTTGCGACCATTATTCTGGCTCTTGGGATAGCAGGCGTCTTAATCTGGAGCGAAACCTCGGATTATTTGTATAAGAATAGTGAAGAACGTTATCTGGCACAGGCACAGATGGTGGCAGATATTTTTACTATGACGGGCTTTGAATCCACCCAGGACTATGAAAACTTCGTCGATAAATACGGAAATAAATATAATTGCAGAATTACCATCATTGATAAAGACGGCAACGTTATTGCGGATTCCACAACCGATGAAAAGCTGGAAAATCATAAATCCAGAGAAGAAGTAAAAAGCGCTTTAAGCGGTAAAAGTGCTTCGGTGACAAGGTATTCCAGCACAATGAAGCAGGAATATTCCTATAGTGCAGTACCGGTAAATACTACGGATTTTAGCGGAGTTATCAGAATATCACTGCCTTTTTCAACTATAAAAGGGCTGATGGACAAATTAGAAGGAACACTTGAGCTTACGGTATTTTTATGCCTGTTGTTAGCTATGGGGGCAGCCGCTATTTTTACAGGGCTCTTCACCAAGCCTATTAATGAGGTGGCGAAAGCGGCAGAGAGAATATCTAACGGAGATTATAATATTAAGATATACACAAGAGACAGATCAGTAGTAGGAAAGCTTGCCGATTCTTTTAATATTATGGCAGGAAATTTAAAAACTACGATAGCCAGCCTGACCCATAGAAATGCAGAACTGGAAGCTATGTTAAGCAGTATGGAGGCAGGTGTTGTTGCCATTGATGACAGCAGCGATGTACTCTTTTTTAATAAATCCTTTGAAAAGATAAACCATGCAAAGAAGTCCATTGCAGTGGGGCAGTCCCTGTATTCTATTTTTAGAAATGCCGCAATATTTGATGCGGTGGATGAAGTAAAAGAAACCAAAACCAGCGTTATGAAAGAAGGTACGGTATCAGGACCATCTTTGCGTTATATCAGAGTTACCGGAACTCCTCTGGGCCTGGAAGGAGAGAAGTCCTTTGGCGTCCTTTTGATTATAGAGGATATCACCCAGTTAAAGAAGTTAGAGAATATGCGAAGAGATTTCGTATCCAATGTCACCCACGAATTAAAGACGCCCTTAACCTCTATCAGAGGATTTATAGATACCTTAAAAAACGGAGCCATAAAAGAAGAAGCAGTTGCGAACCGCTTCTTAGATATTATTGATATTGAGGCTGAAAGACTTTTTACACTTATTCAGGATATACTGCTGTTACAGGAGATTGAATCCAAAAGAGAATTTGAGAAACTTCCCTGTGATATCAACGAGTGCGTAAAAGCGGTAATTGAACTGCTTGAGCCCAAATTAAAAGAGAATATAAGAATTGTCTTTGAACCCGAGCCCTACCTGAAACCTTTTTATTGTAATCCCGACAGAATGAAACAGCTTTTTATCAATCTGCTGGATAATGCTATAAAATACACCGAAGAAGGAACGGTAACTGTTAGCTTAAAAGAAGAAGATGGTAATCTGGTACTTGGTGTAAAGGATACAGGAATCGGCATTGAGAAAGAGTATCTGCCGCGTATTTTTGAACGTTTTTACCGGGTAGACAGGGGACGCTCCAGAAAACAGGGCGGAACCGGTCTTGGACTGTCTATCGTAAAGCATATCGTAGAGCTTTACGGAGGCAATATTCAGGTAAACAGTACTCTAGGAATGGGAACGGAATTCATTATTGCCCTTCCTTACGAACCGGGAAAGAAGAATTAGGCATAAACTTCCCACAAGTATTATTCCAAGTATAAGTAAAAGGCAGTGCAAAAAGAAAGTATCCGGCAGCAGATTGATAATCGGATCTGTGGCCGGGTCGAACAGCCAATAATCATTGCGGAAAAAGATCTTATGGAATACAATAAATAGCTGATCAAAATTAATAGCGCAGGCAAGTGCTATTATAAGCGGCAGTGCCAATACTGTTATACCCGAGGGAAAAAGATAAGTGTAATCTTTTACTTTCCTCTTATAGAGGATAACTGCAAGAAGAAGCAGAGCGGTTACGGCAAAAATATAATAAAAAGAAACAAAGATATGTTTAACTTCCTTGAAATGTTCCAATGCAGGGGCAGAAGACGGAAGGGTAGGAAATTCCAGCTCTCCTTTATAAAAAGGAGAATTATAATCAATCAGAACATCATAATTTTCTTTGATAACAGAGGCCTCTATACCGGAGGTCTTTTCTATGTTAAGGTGCTTTATGTCATAATAATAAAGCGGTCTGAAATTCACTGCAAGTATAACCCCCGCGGAGATAAAGAACAGGGCAAATAAAAGACCGATACCGATATCTGTAATTTTTAGTTTTCTCATAAACGTCGTCCTTTCAAGCTTGTATTATAAGAAATATTATATAATTTTTTCTCTCATTAAGCAAATACCATCTGCATTTTGTTTTTACAAAATGTCTCATAAAATATCAAAATATAGAATTCTGCTTGCCTATTTCTGGCAAGGATGATACTATAAAAAATAGAAATAACAAATTCCGACAGTTATCATCTATCTAATATTCTTGTTAAAAAGTCAGGAAAGTATCTTTCGGCAAAGCTGCCGGATAAATTCAGAGGGGAATGAAAAATAATATAATAGAAGGAGTGAAAGGCATGTCTGAATTTTCAGAAAAACTGGAGTCATATCTTAACAGAAACGGACATAATACCGCTACCTTTGCAAAGGTATGTGGCATGGAAAGAACTGTATTTTACAAATATGAAAAGGGGAAGCGCCTGCCGCAAAAATCGGAAATAGTAGAAGAAATGGCAGATAAGCTATTGCTGGCGGTAGAGGAAAAGGAGGAGCTGATTCGGTTATGGAACAGGGAGCGGATTGGAAAGGATATCTTTCGGCAGCGGGAAGAAGTAAAGGAATTATTAGAGAATCTGAATGAATATACTTCCTTTCATATGGATTCTTCCCAATT
>JAEXGM010000059.1 GCA_023450835.1 Bacillota bacterium
GACAGGGAACAGGTCGTTTAAGGCCGTCTTTTAGTGTATTATTAATAGAATTAGGAAAAGTGATAAATAAACATAGAAAAAAGGCCCTAAGATTTGCATCCTAGAGCCGATTTGTCTACAGTCTGAAACAAGGTGAAAATTAATCTTTAATTTTCACCTTGTTTTTTCTCCAGAAAAGTAGCACGCCTGATGGCATCCGAACCATATTTTTCACGAATGCTGTCAAGGGCCTTATCAAGCTTTTCCTTCTTTTCATTTTCTTTCAGGGAAAAGAGGGAGAGCTGGGTATATTCATTTTTTTCTTCCAGTTTTCCGGTTCGTACGCCAAGAAGTCTTAAAGGAGTGCCTTTCCAGGATTCCTGCAGAAGCTTGCAGGCTGTATGGTAGATTACATCCGTTGTATTGGTAGGCACGGAGAGTGTTATCTGATGGGACTGGTTGTTAAAATCCAGGTCCCGCATTTCCACAGTGATACAGGCAGCTTTTATAGTATCCCGTCTGAGTCTGGAACCCACGGTTTCACTAAGCAGCAGCAATATCTCTTTGGCGTCGTTAAAGTCGGTAATATCCTGTGACAGGGTAAGGCTGCTGCCATAACACTTGGCGGCGGCAGGAGAATCCTCCACGGGACTGTTATCAATACCATGAGAGTAGGCATAGATAGTCTCTCCGTGTTTTTTTCCTAAGTGGGATTTTAAGAAGGCCAGATTGGTATTAGCAATATCACCTATGGTACGAAGGCCCAGATTCCTTAGTATTCTGGCAGAGGAGCGCCCCACGAAGAAGAGCTCATTAAGGGGAAGGGGCCACATTTTCTTTTCTATCTCAGAGGGAAATAAGGTGTGTATTTTATCAGGTTTCTCAAAGTCAGAGGCCATTTTTGCCAGAAGCTTATTGGAAGAGATGCCGATATTTACAGTGAATTGGAGTTCGGTTCTTACCCGTTCTGCAATTGCTTCCGCTATTTTAATAGGAGATGTTCCGAGGGGAATCGCTCCTGTCATATCGAGATAGGCTTCGTCAATGGAAAAAGGTTCAATGGCAGGTGTGTACTGGTACAAAAGTTCCCGGAGCGACTTGGAATAATCTTCGTACAGGCTGTGGTTTGGAGGGACGAGACACAGGGAAGGACATTTTTTTAAGGCGGTTATTACCGGTTCACCGGTATTAATTCCAAAAGCTTTTGCAGGATGTGATTTGGCGAGGATTACTCCGTGGCGGGTCTTTAAATCACCGCCCACGGCGGAAGGAATTGTTCTTAAATCCAGGGCGTCCTTGTCTGCTTCCAGCCTGTGGACAGCTTCCCAGCTAAGAAATGCAGAATTTACATCAATATGGAATATTAGCCTGTCTTTCATAGAATATCGGTCCCTTTCCTGCAGCTGCATATCCTGGGATACCGCTACAAATTTGCATGAAAAAAATGCGAGAATCTGCCTCCGCCGGCAGTTCACTTTTGCCGGTAATTCGCTGGGTAAATGTACGTCAAAGACGGATGTTTTAAAATAATTATAGCACAAACAAACATTCGAAAAAAGAGGCAAATATAAACAACTTTGACAATAAAATAACAAACAGGAAAGAACCGAAGAAAATTTTATTTTCTTTTTCCTATAAATGAGGTATAATAACAAAAGGCTATAATGAAACAAACTATATTCACACAAAATGGAGGTATATGAATATGCTAGTATCAGCAAAAGATATGCTTAATAAAGCAAAGGCCGGACATTACGCAGTAGGCCAGTTCAATATTAATAACCTTGAGTGGACAAAGGCAGTTCTTTTGACAGCTCAGGAATTAAACTCCCCGGTTATTTTAGGAGTATCAGAAGGTGCCGGTAAATATATGTGCGGTTACAAGACCGTTGCAAGCATGGTAACAGCCATGATAGATGAATTAAAGATTACCGTTCCTGTTGCACTTCACTTAGATCACGGCAGCTATGAAGGCGCTTTCAAGTGTATCGAAGCCGGATTCTCTTCCATCATGTTTGATGGTTCCCACTATCCTATTGAAGAAAACATTGAGAAAACAAGAGAATTAGTAAAGGTTTGCGCAGAGAAAGGTCTTTCTCTGGAAGCAGAAGTTGGTTCTATCGGCGGAGAAGAAGATGGCGTTATTGGTGCAGGTGAAGTAGCTGATCCTAATGAGTGCAAATCCATCGCTGATCTTGGAGTAACAATGCTTGCTGCCGGTATCGGTAACATCCATGGAAAATACCCTGAGAATTGGCAGGGTCTTCGCTTTGATGCTCTGGATGCTATCCAGGCTTTGACCGGAGATATGCCTTTAGTTCTTCACGGCGGTACAGGAATTCCGGAAGATATGATCAAGAAAGCAATCTCCCTTGGCGTAGCTAAGATTAATGTAAATACTGAGTGCCAGCTTACTTTTGCAGCTGCTACCCGCAAATACATTGAAGAGGGCAAAGACCTTTCCGGTAAAGGATTTGATCCCCGTAAGCTTTTAGCACCCGGCTTTGAAGCAATCAAAGCAACTGTAAAAGAGAAGATGGAACTTTTCGGTTCCGTAGGAAAAGCTTAATCAATCACTACAATTAAATAAACTGATTTATAATATTTCTGAAAGAGCTTGCAGGAAAGGTAATAGACCTTTTCTTGTAGGCTTTTTTGTTTTGGCGGAATTAATACTCTTAGATTTTTCATATCGATTCTGAGGATATTTTGAATCTGAATGCAATTATAGGTACATATAACAAGGAAATATAATCCGTTGCAATGGTTATAATAAAAATTATAAGTATGGGATTTACTTACATGGCTAAAAGAATGCAAGATTTATCATTTTACTATAGTGCACTATAATGCATTAATTGCTGATTAAAGTAATATATAAATGAAAAAGCGAAGTTTTAATTATAAAGAAAAATCTCATAACATAAATAAGATTAAATCTGCATTTCAGAAAATATTAAGCAAAAGTAAAATAATGGCGAAAACGATTTCGTTTATGCAATACAAATGATAAATAAAAGCACGATATATAAATTAAAATGCACGTAATATTGACAGAACAAAGAGAATAAACTATAATGACTTTAGTAAGAATGTAGCAAATCTCAATGGCAAATATATTGCATTGTATTTAATGCATAATGGTGCATTATTAAGCAAAACATAAAAAGGAGACATAGTATGGGAGAAGTTAAGATGCTGGCAGACAATCTGCCTAATATCCCCTGGCAGGAAAAGTCTGCCAATGCAGCAGGACCTGTTTGGAGATACTCTGAGAATCCGATTATCGGAAGGAATCCTTTAAAAGGCGTAGCCAGAATATTCAATAGTGCAGTGGTCCCTTATAAAGGCAAGTTTATCGGCGTATTCCGCGGTGAACAGACTAACGGTGTTCCTCAGCTTTATTTAGGATATAGTGAAGATGCCATTCATTGGACCTATGATGAAGAGAAGATTCCCTTTGTAAATGAAAAGGGTGAGCCATATATGCCAAGATACGCTTATGATCCCAGACTGATCAAGGTAGAAGATACTTATTACATTATCTGGTGTACAGATTTTTACGGCGCAGCGTTAGGCCTTGCAAAGACAACTGATTTCAAGTCTTTTGTAAGACTGGATAATCCGTTCCTCCCTTTTAACAGAAACGGTGTGTTCTTCCCCAGGAAAATTAATGGAAACTTTATGTTGCTTTCCCGTCCAAGTGACAGCGGACATACACCTTTTGGAGATATTTTCTTAAGTGAGAGCCCTGACCTGGTATATTGGGGTAAACATAAGCATGTTATGACAAAGGGTAATAACCAGTGGTGGCAGACACTTAAGATAGGAGGGGGAGCAGCACCTATTGAAACAAGCGAAGGCTGGCTTTTATTCTATCACGGTGTGACCGGTACCTGTAACGGTTATGTATACAGCATGGGAGCTGCTATTTTAGACAGAGAGAATCCTTCCATTGTAAAGTACCGCTCCGATAGTTTTATACTTACGCCGGAAGAATGGTATGAAGAGAGAGGATTTGTAGGTAATGTAGTATTCCCCTGTGCCACACTTCATGATGCTGAAACCGGAAGAATTGCTATATATTATGGTGCGGCTGACAGCTACGTAGGCCTTGCTTTCACAACCCTTGATGAGATTGTAAGCTTTGTAAAAGAACATAACGTTAATATTGGTGACGATAATACCATCGGAGTTATCTAATACGAATAATTTGTTGCACTAACATGAAATGTTATTTTGCAATTAAGAGAAAGCGGGAGGTTCCCTTTGGGGCAGACCGCTTTCTTTCTATATAATAGACCGATTAAAACTTGCCTGCATTATATCCATTTTCCTGATACATAGAAATAGGAAAAATGCATTGCAAGTTAATGGCAAATTCAGTACAATAGGGTGTGACAATTGGCAAATGCCTATTAATAGCAGTGGTGAAAGGAGACGCAGACAGTGGACTACTTAGAAAAATATAACCAGTGGATATCAGATGACTATTTTGATGCGGATACGAAGAAAGAACTCTTGGAATTAAAGGGTAATGACAATGAAATCAAAGATCGCTTTTATAAAGATCTGGAATTCGGTACAGGAGGACTTAGAGGTGTTCTGGGTGTTGGAAACAACCGTATGAATCTGTACACAGTAAGAAAAGCAACCCAGGGTCTTGCTAATTATATCTTAAAGCAGGGCGGAGAAGATAAGGGAGTGGCTATCGCTTATGATTCCAGGAGAATGTCTCCTGAATTTGCAGCAGATGCGGCCCTTTGTCTTAATGCAAACGGAATCAAGGCTTATGTATTTGAGTCTTTAAGACCTACTCCAGAGCTTTCCTTTGCGGTAAGAGAGCTGCATTGCACTGCCGGTATTGTAATCACTGCCAGCCATAATCCTCCGGAATATAACGGTTATAAGGTTTACTGGGAGGACGGCGCACAGATAACATATCCCAAGGATGTGGAAATTATCGGTGAGGTAAATGATATTACAGAATACGCTGCTGTTAAGACGATGAACAAAGAAGAAGCGGTAAAGAAAGGACTGTATCAGGTCATTGGAAAAGAAATTGATGACAGATACATGGAAGAACTTAAGAAACTTGTAGTAAATCCTATTGCCAAAGAATGCAGGGATATGAAAATTGTTTACACACCTCTTCATGGCACCGGTAACCTTCCTGTCAGAAGAATCTTAAAGGAATTAGGATTTACCAATGTCTATGTAGTAAAAGAGCAGGAACTTCCCGACGGTAACTTCCCGACAGTAGGATACCCTAACCCGGAAGATCCAAAAGTATTTACTCTTGCTAAGAAGTTAGCGGATGAAGTCGGAGCTGACTTAATTCTTGCAACCGATCCCGATGCAGACAGGCTGGGGGTACAGGTAAGAGGAGAGGACGGAGAATTCAGACTTCTTACCGGTAATATGTCCGGAGCTCTGATCGCAGAATATGTATTTTCACAGAAGGCAGCCCATAATACTCTTCCAAAGAATGCTGCCCTGATTAAAACAATTGTAACAGGAAATATATCGGATAGAATTGCCGAATACTATCATGCGGCATTGATTGAAGTATTGACAGGCTTTAAATATATCGGGGAACAGATTAAATTATTTGAAGAGACCGGTTCTCATGAATATGTATTTGGATTTGAGGAGAGTTATGGCTGTCTGGTAGGAACCCATTCCAGGGACAAGGATGCGGTTGTTGCGGTTATGGCTCTGTGTGAAGCCGCTGCTTATTATAAGACTCAGGGAATCTCTCTTTATGAACAGATGAACCGTGTATTTGAAAAGTACGGATACTTCAAAGAGGACTTGGTTTCCGTTACCTTAAAAGGTATTGAGGGGATGGAAAAGATTAAGGAAATCATGGGAAGTTACCGTAAGAATCCTCCTCTTACAGCCGGCGGACTTAAGGTATTAAAGTTCAGAGATTATGAGGAAGATACCATTACAGATCTTGTGACAAAAGAAGTAGTTCCTACAGGACTTCCGAAATCAGATGTACTTTACTTTGATTTGGAAGAAGACGCATGGTGTGCCGTGAGACCTTCCGGCACGGAACCCAAGATAAAGTTCTATTTCGGAGTGAAAGGCATCAGTCTTGCAGATGCTTCCGAGAAGCTGGATAAGCTGGTACATGACCCTGCGTTTGTCGTAGCTTAATGCCTGCGAAATCCTCGGCACAAGCATGAGGCGCATTGAAAGGGGTAATTATTGTTGCACGCGAAATTCCTGGGCGCAAACATGAGGTGCGTTGGAAGGGGCATAGTTATTGTTGCCTGCGAAATCTCCTCGGTACAACCTTGCGGCGTATTGGAAAGACATGATTATTAGTGATTGATATATAATAAAAGGCAAGAGTACGCTTCCATACGGAAGAAAGGTACTCTTGCCTTTTGCTTTATAATTTTTGTCCGCAGTTAGGACAGAAGTTGGCATCTGTGGTTTTCTGTCCGCAGTTGGGGCAGAAGTTAGGCTTGCTGCCGGAAGCCGTGCCGGAATTTGCCGCTGTATTCGTTCCCGGGTTTGTTTGAAAATCTTGGCCGTTCCCGGTATTATTCATCCGGTTAAGCATCTGGTTAGCCATATTCGCTCCCATCATCATGCCTGCCATGTCGGAAGCAGCGCTGCCGCCACCGTGGCCATTGTTTCCGAAGAGGCCGTCTGTCATGGCTACCTGCTGGTAACGGTTCAGGTCACCTACCATACCATAGGAAGCATTTTTATTAATCATTGACTGAATTTCTTCGGGGTAGTTAAAGCTCATAATCTGAAATCCGGTCACACTTAGTCCTGTATCAAAGAGCTGCATATCCAGGTCTGTTTTGATTCCGGATGCGATGTCGTAGGAATTGGCCTGAAGGTTGAACATATCTTTACCTTCTTTGGCAATCCACTTCATTAAGAGCTGGTCCAGTAAGGCTGTGATTCGTAGTTTTACATCTTCTACAAGATAGCTTTCCTTGATACCGGCTATCTTATCTATGAGCTTGACATAATCCTTAACCTTAAATTGAAAGGTTCCGTTAGCGCGGATGGGAAGCCCGCCGGGAAGGGAAGGGGCAGGAATGTTAATCGCATTTTTCGTTCCCCATTTTACGGTGAATTCCTTTGTATTGACGAATAAAACCTCGGCGCGCATGCCGCTGTTAAAGCCGAACCGAAAGCCGCTTAAGGTAGAAAGGAAAGGAATGATTTGGGACTCAATATCGTAGTCTCCCTCATCCTGAAAGATTCCTTCTACTTTGCCGTTAAATAGGAATACGGCATCCTGACCGGGACGGATGATAAGCCTGCTGCCCTTTTTTATCTCCTTATTGTTCCATTTCCAAAATATCATATCTTCTCTGAATTCTTCCCATTCTACTACATTGGAGAATTGGTCTTTAAAGAAACTCATTGTTCAATTTCCTTTCTGTGCATTATTTTGTTGGAATTATCTGCTGCAATCGGTAAAGGTCTTGCGGAGGGCCCTTAAAATCCTCTGCTGCCACCACTGTGGGAGTGACCGCCGCTGGATATTCCGCCGCCACCGCTGCTTCTGGGGCCGCTGCCTGATTGGGGAGGAGGTGTGGGCTTTTTGATCCTGGTGGTGGTAGTGCGAAGGTAATCGTCTCTGTTAGCGGTGATACCGGAGCTGCCGGCATCCATATAATCTCTTCCGGAGGTAGTCATCCTGCCGCCGGAATTAGCAGCCATTACCCCCACGGTAACAGCACCTATGACAAGGGCAATTCCTAACTGGACAAAGGTATTGTAGAGAGGATTCTTCTCCTTTTGCCCATAGTAGTTACTGGGACCGTCATAGGAGGATTCGCCGTAATAATTACCGGAATTCGGATCGCTTGAGGCAGGAGTTTCCTTCACTCCTTTTTCTTCGTTCATATAATAAGCGGATTCTTTGGCGAATTCTACGAAAGCTTTTTTATATTCCGCATTTTTCAGTAAAGGCTGAATATCATCCAGCATATATTCTATACGGTCATTGTTAACGTAGTATTCTGACTTTCCGTAACCTTGAATTGTTACACTGCGGTTGCCTTCCTCCATGTTAACTAACATTATTACAGCACTGCCAAACTGTTCTTCATACCCAAAACCCATCTCATCGTAGAAATCTTCCATATATGTCTTGGGATCTTTCCCTGCCAGATCATCAGTAATCATTATAAGGTCAGCTTGCGCCTTATCGCTGTATTCGATACAGGTATCTGTCAGATCTTTTACTTCATCCTCTGTAAAAAGACCATAATTGTCGTATACGTATTGTTTGGTGGTTTCTTCCGCAGCAGCGGCTGCCTGAGGAATTTTTAGAAAAGCAGCAGCACTGACAATCAGGATTAAGACGAGAATAAAAGTGGGCAGCAAAAGTTTGTGACTTGATAGTTTCATAAGATCGGTCCTCCTGTAAGTACTGCAATAAGCTTTATAACAAGGAAGGCGGCTGCACTAACGCCGGAGAACCAGGCGGCAATTTTACCGGCACTTAAGGGAGGTTTGCCTACTATCTTACCGGTCTGACCGTTCATTGCAAAGGTATGCTCCGCCTGCTTATAATCGTAACACACCATCCATACGGGGAAAAGGGCATACCAGGCATTTTTCTTCCGGATATTAATGTTTCTAGAATTATAGGAAGTAGTGGCATAGCCGCTTATAGTCTGGTCGATGTAATTGTCTACATAGCGCTGTACTCTTCCTTCTACCCGATGAAACAAATCATTGTCGTCGTAATTATATTTTTCAGCCAGATACCCTGCCAGATATGGCATCTGGAATTCCTTTAGATCCTTATAATGGTAGGGCTCCAATTTATCCATCATACCGTCATTCATCTTCTCGGAAGCGTCGGTGGGAACCTTCATATAATTCAGGCTGACCTGCCGGTATACATGAAAATAATCGGTTTCCGTATAGATATAATCGCCTCTGGTATAGGTCCGGACTTTTGTACAGGTAGCATCCGCACTGCCAAGACCATTTAAATCATAAAGCCAGAAGGGAACATAAATGCCGGTAATACTCTTTATTCTGTCGGCTGACATAAAACCTCTTGGAGTCAAAAGCCCTTTCTTGCACCATTTCTTAAAGGCTGCCTGAGCCTGCTCTTTATTAATAGAAAAAGGTATTACCATAGAGGGAGCGAAGTTTCCTGAAAGCCTGTCGGAGAGAACAACGGCGGCGCCGCAGAAGCTGCAGGTCGTGGCGGTGGTGTCCTTATCGGTTATCAGAACAGCACCGCAGTTGTTGCAATGGTATTCGTGCACGTCTTCTTGGTGCTGGTGTGCTTCTTCGTCTTTATAATTGGTATTGTTATAAGCGCGGCTATCCTTGTTATCCTTACTCTTTTGCATTTCTTCTATATTCATTTCATTGCCGCAGCTATCGCAATGCAGCTTTCCTGAGGTACTGTCGAACACCATATCAGCGCCGCAGTCCGGGCATTTGTATTGCACTACCATATGTTACCTCCGAGCTTTTTTATTTCTGCTATATAAGTTGAGCTTAGCTATCTGACTGCATACGAAAACAGCGGCATAAAGCCGCTATTTCGACGGATATTTTTGCTATCCTGTTTATCTGTTATTTGTTAAGATTTGCTTTCAGGGCTGCCAGTTCATCATCTACATTGGCATTCTGGCTGTATTTCTTTGTAAGGTCTTTAATTGAAGCATCTGTCCCTGAATGGTTCAGTTCTGCCATGGCATTGGCCTTATCAAGGGCTTTATCTGCCATTTCCTCGTATTTTGAAAAGCTTGCGATGGAATCATTGGCACTTGCAAAAGAGGAGGTCATCTTATTCATACGCTCCTGTGTCTTAGCCACGGCCAGCTTACCCTTAATCATATCTTTTCTGGACTCCAGCTCATTAATATCGGACACCAGTTTATCATGCATTTCTCTCATGCGTACCGCGTTGGTATGGGATAAGTCATAAGCTTCCTGCAGTCCGGTAAGTTTATTGTTTAAGGATGCTTTTTGTTCCAGGAATTTCCTTGCATCCTCATCGCTTCCTGCTTCAATTGCCTTTACAGCATAAGTCTGCATCTTAGTAATTTCTTCATTGCAATCATCCAGTACACGTTTGGCGCGCTGTTCTTCAGCCATAATTGCTGCTGTTTCCGCTTTTACTTTACCTAAATCGCTGGTCAGATTTCTCAGGCACTGATCGATCATTTTCTCAGGATCCTCAGCCTTATCCAAAAGAGCGTTTATGTTACTGGACATAATATCTTTAAATCTGGTCAATATACCCATGAAAAAACCTCCGTTCACGTAATTTCCATTTATTGTTTTCACCATAAGTTTAGCTTTTTTCGGCCTCATAGTCAAGTTAAAATCTGGTTAGAATTCTGATGGAGAAATTAGAAGGATTAATTTAGTCAATCTATTAAATTCAGATTGACAGTCTTCTTGCACTGTTGTAAATTATTTATGTAAGATAGATGCAAATTAGATGGTAAACTATTTACTAACAAATGGTGCATTTTAAGAAAATTAAAGAGGTCGTTATGCAATTGGAAAATATCTCAGATAAAGGGATTGTAGATTTTGGAAACTTGTACCGTATAGGCAGAACAATGAATAAAGCAATGGCAGGAGAGGATATCACTGTCGGTATGATAGGGGGTTCGATTACCCAAGGCTCTCTCTCCGGTACTCCGAAGACCTGTTACGCCTACCTGGTGTATGAGTGGTGGGTAAAACGGTTTCCAAAGAGCAGAGTACAATACATAAATGCAGGTATAGGTGGAACTACCTCTCAATTCGGGGCTGCCAGAGTCGAAGAGGATTTACTTGCCGGGAAGCCGGATTTTATTATTACAGAGTTCAGTGTGAATGACCAGAATACACCATTTTTCCGGGAAACCTACGAAGGACTTGTCAGAAGGAGCCTTACCTGTGATTCGGAGCCCGGAATCCTGATTTTGAATAATGTATGTTACAATGACGGTACGAATGCTCAGGAGATGCACAATGAAGTCGGAGCCTACTATAAGCTTCCGATGGTCAGCATAAAGGACAGCTTATACCAACTGGTGGAAGCAGGAGTACTTAATAGAGCCGATATTACACCGGATGACCTTCATCCCAATGATGCAGGGCATAAGCTGGTGGCAGAGATAGTAACCAATACACTGGATATAATATATGAAAAGGTAATAAAGGAAGAAATAGATAAGGAATATGTATTCCCTGAGAAAGCCTTAACAGCTAATTGTTTTGAAGATTCCTTAAGGCTGAATAATAAAAATACAGAACCTTCTGTAACAGGCTTTCTGGCCGATGAAACGCCCAAAGCAGGAATAACTGATATTTTCCGGGAAGGTTTTTATGGGAGAAATGCAGGAGATGCCATTTCTTTTGAGGCAGAGGCCGGTAACATTGCAGTACAGTACAAAAAGACCGTACGAAGAAAGGCGCCGGTTGCAGCGGCAGTTATTGACGGAGATGAGGAGAATCCCATTATTCTGGATGCCAACTTTGAAGAAGATTGGGGGGACTG
>JAEXGM010000065.1 GCA_023450835.1 Bacillota bacterium
TGGTCTGTGTCAGCATCTTTCAGGTCTGTATTATTAACCTGAACGGGTATACGAATCTCTGTTTCTTTTGAAAAACTGTTTAGTTTACCTGCTTCATATGCGAGAAAAGTAATAAATTCTGAGAAAACAGGATGATCATAAATTGCCGACGTTTCAATATTTAATCCAAATTCCCTGTTAATATCTCTAAGGATTTCAATTCCGTTAATAGAATCTATGCCTAAAGACTTTAAAGAGGCAGTGTCAGTTATCTCCTCCCTATCAATATGTAATAAGTTAGATAGAATTTCTGTTACTTTTCCATTGATATTACTTCTGTCAGCTCCTAACCTGCTATCCATCCCTGCCGTTACTTCGGCTGTTTGGCTTAGTAACTCTTTTGCTTCCGCTTTTGATAGTTTATGATCAGCCAGCAATTTTAAAATTTCGATTTTATCCATATAATCGTCCCCATTCTCAAGAAACTGCTTCTAAGACTTAAGCTGCGTCAGTTAAGTATAAAAGTTCTTTCTAATGCCTCCTCAGGTTTCATTAATCCGTTCTCAATCTGAGTCAATAAATCATCCAGCTCGTCCTTTTTTGTAATACTTTCAGCTTGAGCCCTGGACTGCCTGTTTTTCAGCATTTCTGCATTTACAATAATTGATTTTCCTGTCTCAGACTTATCAGGCTCTGAGGTCTTTGATATATTTTCTTCACTGTGGTAATAATATTTAATCTTTTCTTTCACACTCTCTGAGGCAAAGGTCAACTCATGCATCTTAACTTCTTTGTCCAAAACCTGATATAAGCTGTCTAAGGCTCTGCTTGATAATTCCTGCTTTAATACCTGCAAAGCGTATTTGGGTTTTTTAGAAAGGGCAGAGGCGATTTTTAATGCTTCTTTTAAAACCTCCTGCTGTTCCCGAAAGAGGATACCGGCCCCGCGCTCTTTTAACTCGTCCCCTCCAAAGGAATTAGCGGAAAACATCATTTCATTTGCTGTATTGCTTCCGAGCTTTTCCTTTAGAATATAGGTTGCGCCCATGCCCGGAGTAAATCCGTATTTCATAAACGAAGCACTGTAGCTTCCCTGCTTTGAGGCAATTACAATATCTGCATATAAGCCGAACAGAAATCCGCCGCCGCTTGCATGGCCCTGTATGGCGGCTATCACAGGAATATTTGCAGTTAAGAGTCCCTCATACAGGAACGGAATATCTGTAAATTTGTTTTCTTTTTCGGCAATACCCTCCAGCTGGTCTTTCGTTCCTCCCATTGAAAAAATACCGTTACTTCCCGTCACAATTGCCACTTTAATGTCTGTGCTGTTATTTATTTCCTGGAATTGGTATAAAAGTCCCTGAACCAGTTCCTCTGTAAACATATTCCGATTTTCTATATCCTTCATGGTAACCAAAGCGATATGATTATATAAAATATCCATAGAGACCTTATCTGATTTTGCTGCATGAATCACCGAGGCCGTTTTCTGTTCTGTCCTTAGGGGTACTCTTTTTTCTTGTGGGAGGTTTTCCTGCGGTGTGTGTACTTCCGGTTTGTTTGCTTTATCAGCTTCAAAGTCCGCAGTTATTCCAAGCGGATTCTTTACACTAACAGGTTTGAACCAATGCCTTACCCTTTCGAAGGAATAGACGGGTAAAGAGATTCTTGGAGGTTCCTCCTGATATAACTCTTCCCATACTATATTTTCACCACCAAGCCAGCGGTTCAGAATACTTTCTATGTTCTCATCTTCCTTAGGGCTGTAGTTAATAATTGCACGATTTGCCTTAACTATACGAAAGTAATCCTCCTCACTCTCCTTCTCCCTGGTTAGATATCCTTCTAAGCTTTTTGACAGCTCTCCAAGAGTAGAAACAGCAAATCCCAGCCTGTATTCCATATGTTCCCTGCCGGTTTGCAGCGTATAGGCAAAGGAATCCAGATTCGGACCCTCTTTTGAACGGGTATTTTTCTTTATTCGGTTATAAAACTGCTGCAGACTTAGTTCCCCGGCCTGCCCCGGCTCTTCCACTATTGGTTCTTTTGTTATTTCATAAAGTTTTTCTTTTAAAATTTCATACTTAATTGGTTCTAATCCCAGGTCAATTAACTTTTCGTCCTCTCTTAAGCAGCCTATGGGAAGATTAAGGACCTCTCCTAAGATATTCTTTAATTCCATAAAGGTGAAAGCTGCCGTATTATTCTGATAGCTCTGCAAGTAATGGAATAAGGCCGCCGCATTTTTTTGCAGTGCATTTTCATTTTTAGCAGATACCAGAATCAACTGTTTTCCAAAGTTTCTCTTACGATAAGATTTATTGTCTGCGGTTCCTTCTGTATACTCCTCCAAAACCAGATGTGCATTTGCACCTCCAAAACCAAAGGAGCTGATACCGGCTCTTCTTGGAAGTTCTTGCCCTGTTCTGTCCGTCAATGCTTCCCAGTCCTTTGTTTCTTTTGGAATATAAAAAGGACTGTTCTCCAGTAAAATATATGGATTGATATCTTTTAGCGAAACATTGCCCGGTATTTTCTTATATTTCATAGCCAATAAAATCTTAAGCAGCCCTGCTATTCCGGAAGCCGTCTCTAAATGTCCGATATTGGTTTTAACGGACCCGATACCGCAGCGGTTATTTTGTACGGCTATTCCTTTTTCATGATATAATTCATTAAAGGCATCTTTTAGTGCATTTATTTCTATGGGATCACCAAGTTTGGTACCGGTACCGTGAGCCTCCACATAGGTAATTGTTGAGGGGTCTATCTTTGCCTTATGATATGCTTTTTTGAGCAGTTCTTTTTGTGCTGTGGGATTAGGTGACGTCAGGGAATTTACTTTTCCTCCATGGTTTACCGCAGAGGCTTTTATGACGCCATAAATGTGGTCCTTATCTCTTCTTGCAGCTTTTAAGGGTTTTAACAAAATTGCTCCGCTTCCCTCACCCCTTACATATCCGTCCGCAGTTTTATCAAAGGTATGGCATCTGCCGGTCTTACTTAACATCCCTGCCTTGGCAAAAGTAATAAATAACATAGGGCTGGCTAAAATATTCACGCCTCCCGCTATGGCTACTTCACAGTCCTCTTCTTTAATTGCCTGGATTGCACGGTGGATTGCTACCAGTGAACTGGAGCAAGCGGTATCTACCGGTTCGCTGGGGCCTGTAAAATTAAACTGATAAGAGATTCGGTTTGCCAGGACACAATGGGAAATCCCCGTTGATAATTGAGCCTCTAAGGGTACATTAGCATCTTTCATCAAATCATAATAATCAATGGTGGAAACGCCTACAAATAAACCTGTCTTGTATTTTTCCATGGTTTTTGGCGTATATCCGGCATCTTCCAGTGTGTGATAAACTGTTTCCATAAAGAGTCTCTGCTGAGGATCCATCAGTTCTGCTTCCTTGGGAGAAACGGAGAAGAATTTGTTGTCAAACTTATCGATTTCTCTCATGAAACCGCCCCATTTTGCATAGGTCTTATTCTCCTCTGACCCATCTGCACTATAGATCTCTTCCCAGTTCCAGCGATCCTTTGGCACCTCTGTTATCAAGTCCTTTGTTTCGGCCAGGTTATTCCAGAATTCTTCCAAATTCTCACTTTGGGGCATTTGTCCGTACATTCCGATTATTGCGATATCGTCGTCTTTCGGGGCAGCCTCTGTCTCCCTCTCCTCTGTGTTACAAGTTATAGGTTCTGCTGCCTCTTTGGCAGCGGCAACTTGAGGGGCTTCCCATATACCTTCATCAGCAGAACTGTCTGTTTCTTCCTTCAAGCTTTCATAGGAGTTTTCACCAGGGATTTCTCCCTTACTAATCTCTTCTCCTGCATAATAGTTAAGAAGTTCCTCTTTGTAGTTTTTTAGCATATATTCGAGAAAGCTGTTAATCGTCTGATATTCAAAGAAAACAGAGGGTATTACATCAATGCCGTAAGTTTCATTCAGCAGATTGGAAATATCTGTGAAGGTTAAAGAATTAAATCCAAATCTGCCAAAGTCATCGGTTATTAATATATTTTCTTCCTTCACCTGTAAAACCTGTGAAATATCTTTTGCTATCTCTTTGAATAACTTGTTATTTAATTCTGTATCATCTAACTCTCTATCATCTATCTTTGTATCAGCTATCTTTATCTTCTTATTCTGGTTTTCTTCTTCAAATTTTGCCGGACTCTTTAATAGCCCCAGCAATTTCTCGAACTTGGATGGGTTTCCGCATACGGGAAGAAGCTGCTGTTGGTCCGTAAATAAAGCTCTGTTCATAATATGAAAAGCCATATCCGCCTCTATTGAAGATACACCTTTTGCCCTTTCATAAAGCTGTTTGGTCGATTCCGTCAGCTTCATGCCGCCTTTTTCCCAAAAGGGCCAATTAATAGAGAGCATTTTCTTTATCTTATTTTTTCCTGCATGTTCTCTGATAAATTCGTCCATGTAAGCATTGGCATAGGCATAATCTGACTGACCGGCATTACCGCAGACGGCTGCAATGGAGGAAAATATCACCAGGCTTTTAAGCGGTTCCGTACCAAAGATTTCTTCAATATTGCGAAGTCCTCTGATTTTAGGTCTGAGAACTGTCTCCAATTGCTCCAATGTTTTATGTTCTATATAACTGTCTGCTATGGTACCTGCCAGATGTAAAATCACATCTGCCTTGCCGGTATTATGAAGCATCCAATCCTTTAAGTTACGTACTTCCTCATATTCGGAAACATCACACTGCCTGTAAATAACACAGGACTCCCCCTGGGAATCTTTATTCCAGCGCTCGAAAGCTGCTTTTGTATCAGCAGTAAGTTCTCCTCTTCCAATCAGAATGACTTTTCCGGCAGTCTTAATTAACGTATCCGTTAATAATTTTCCGATTCCGCCCTGACCGCCGGTTATAAGCACCGTGTCTGCTTTTGTAATAAAACTTCCCTTATCTGTTGAATTTTCTGCTATGCTTTCCTTTAATACTTTTACATAACGGTTATGTTTTTCATAAACTACATCTGTCTCAGAAAAGGCAGCATCCCTCGATTCCTTTAACAGCAGCTCGCTCCATCGGGCCGGTTCATCAATACCAATACATTTTCCGGTGATATTATTGTGTTCCATATTTACAGACTTTAGAAAGGCACCTATGGGAAGGCATTCCTGCCTGGCTTTAAGGGGATATAAATAGTACACCTTCACAGAACCGTTCAATAAGGGGGTCAGATTATGAAGGAGGTGATATAAAGGGTAAATTGCTTCCCCATATGCTTTGATCTCTTTTTCCGGAAAATATTCAAAAAGGCAGACTTCCGGCAGCAAATTTTCCTTCATCAGATCTTCCAGAAGGGTTTGGTAATCCCTCGAAGAATCAGGGTCTATCTGGTATTCCAGGCGGCTGGCCTTCTGAAATGCTTTCCCTTTTCTTACTGTAACCACCACATCTTCTGAATTAAAATCTCCTGTTATAAATTCATTCTGTTCATTTTTAAACAACAGGTATTTTCTTTGAGGTACTGCCTTGCCCTCTGCAGAGAGATTTCTTTCTTCCCACACAGGAAGGTATTCTTTTAGTATGTTATCCTCTGCTTTTACCGGAGTTGAATTTAACAGTCTTAGAGTAAACCCTTTTACATCTGCCACTACCTTTCCGTCTTCATCCATAATCTGAACATCATATTTCTTCTCTTCCAAGGCATTTTGTTCATTTTTGGATAAGGTGGTATAGGCAAAACATCTCTTGGGGATGGGAGCATAAACCCTGACCTGATCCACTCCCGAGGGCAGAGACATCACATCGGATTGATTTTTTACAAGATATACGGTTGTTTCCAAGGCTCCGTCAAGCATGGAGGGATGGAGCAAAAAGCTGTTATATTCACCGGTTATTCCATCCGGTGCCTCTAATTCCGAAAAAACATAATCTTCTCCAAGATATAAT
>JAEXGM010000126.1 GCA_023450835.1 Bacillota bacterium
GTACTAATAGCAGGGAGGTAACGAATTGAAGAAAATTACAATACAGGATGTGGCAAAGGAACTGAATCTCTCCCGCAATACTGTAGCGAAGGCATTAAATAACAGTGATACGGTGGCATATGAGACAAGGTATGTCGTTATTAAGAAAGCTTATGAAATGGGCTACTCCAAGTTGTCCCCTCTTGTACTGAATGAATACAAAATAAAAGACAAGCTGGAAAAAGCAAGGACGGTAGTGGTATTTGCCAGGAGAGAGCTGTCTACCTTCTGGAACAGGATTATCATGGGGATTTCCGATGAATTGAATAAGAACAACTGTAAGCTCCAGCTCAATTTTATCAGTGAAGAGGATGAAGCGAAGCACATTGCTCCTCTTGATGTGGATACGGATATGAGCGGAATTATTATCCTAAATGTATTTCACAAAGAATTCCTGGAACTGATATTGAAAAAAGATGTTCCGGTAGTGTTTCTGGATGGTCCCAGCGATGTCTTTGAAATCTCCTCCATGGGCGATATTGTTATCTTTGAAGGATTTCACTCTACCAGAAAAATAACCGAACACCTTTTAGACCAGGGAAATAAAAGACTTGCTTTTATAGGTGATACCAGCTATTGCAGGACAATAAAGGATCGATATGACGGTTTTTGCTCGGCACTCAATAATTATGGGATAGAACCGGAAGAACAGTATATGATTACCCGTCATGTGGAACACAAATATTATAAACAGGAAGAAGTGCATGCGGAGCTTGAAAAACTGAAAGAGCTGCCGGAGGCTATTGTGTGTGCCAACGACGATATAGCCAAGGATGTAATGCTCTGGCTTAAGAGAAAGGGTATCAGGGTACCGGAAGAGGTCGCGCTTACCGGCTTTGATGATAAGGAAGAAGTGGAACTCCTTTCTCCGGCTCTGACCACAGTCCATATCGGTAATCAGAGGATGGGCCGCAGGCTTGTACAGCAGCTTATATGGCGAATAGACAATCTGGACCTACCCAAGGAAATTGTTATCATAAATACGGAGACTGTCATCAGGGAGTCCTCCATACGTAAGGGAAATGTCTGAGATAAGAAGACACAGTACTTATGGCCGTATAAAATAGATATATCTATATAAATGAAAAGATTCCGGGAGTCAGCTTGTGCGATACGGCAGCAGGTTAATTGCTGGAATCTTTTTATGGATAAAATATTGTTAAAATTTTAAAAAAATAGGTGCTTTTTTGATAAAGTTCCGTATATTGCTTGAAAAAACACGGGAACTATAGTAGATTTGTTGTGATACGCAATGAAAGAACAAAAGATATATTGATAAAGACTGTAAAAGAAAGAGAGAAAGATATGTGGCTTGCAGATAAATGGAAAGATTATGAAGTAATAGATACTTCCAATGGAGAAAAATTGGAGCGCTGGGGCGAATATATCCTGGTCAGACCCGACCCTCAGGTGCTTTGGGATACAAAGCAGGCAGATGCCAGATGGAAGAGACCGAACGGACATTACCACCGCAGCAGCAAAGGGGGCGGAGAATGGGAATTTTTCGACTTGCCGAAGGAATGGAATATTACCTATAGAGATATGGTATTTCACTTACAGCCTTTTAGTTTTAAGCATACGGGAATATTTCCGGAACAAGCCGCTAATTGGGACTGGTTTTATGACCTTATTAAAAAGGAGAAAGAAAAAAATCCGGAGAAAGAAATTAAGGTGCTTAACCTGTTTGCCTATACCGGCGGTGCTACGATAGCTGCCGCAAAGGCCGGCGCAAATGTGACCCATGTGGACGCCTCTAAGGGTATGGTTACATGGGCAAAGGAGAATGCTGCTCTTTCAGGTTTGTCGGAGGCCCCTATACGCTATATTGTGGATGACTGCATAAAGTTTGTAGAGAGGGAAATACGCAGAGGAAACTTCTACGATGCCATTATCATGGACCCTCCGTCTTATGGAAGAGGTCCAAAGGGTGAGACCTGGAAGATTGAAGAAAACATTCATTCTTTCGTGAAGCTGTGTGCAGGGGTGTTAAAAGAAAACCCGTTATTCTTCCTGATAAATTCCTATACCACTGGACTTCAGCCGGCGGTACTCTCTTATCTGCTGGGACTTGAAGTACAGAGCAGATTCGGAGGCGTGGTGAAAGCCGATGAAATAGGAATTCCGGTAACATTAAGCAATCTGATTCTTCCCTGCGGTGCATCGGGCCGCTGGTCTAACAGTCAGTAACATGGCGGTAAGCTGGTCTGCAAGGTACAAGCCGGAAGAGGAAATGAGAGGGCAGGATGAACATAAGGAGAAGAACGGCAGTTATTATCTGCATTGTAATCTTGGCAGCCAACGTATCAGGGCTGCTTCTCTTAAATAATGCACAAAACAAAAACCTTGTATCTGCCAGGAATGGAGTGATTTCTTTAGCTGACTGGGATTTTCAAAAGCAGAGGACGCTAGAGATTGGTGGGATGTGGGAATTTTACCCTGATAAGTTGATTACTCCTAAAGCGGATGAAGATGCTTTTAAAGAGTACAGCAGAGTCAGGGAATATGTGAAGGTGCCCGGGGAATGGAAGGGATATACAGGCACCTTTCGGCTGCGGTTAGAGGTGCCCCGGGATGGAAGTTATGGAATACGGTCCGAGGATATAAATTATGCTGCAGCCATGTATATAAATGGTACGGAAGTATCTGAACGGGGCCGGATAAATGAGATGGCGGAAGACGCCATGCCCGGTACAAAAAGTCTTTTAGGAATAGGAAGCTCATCGGGTAAATGGATAGAATTGGTGCTCCAGATAAAGGATTATTCCGGAGGAGAGAGCGGTATTTTATATGAAATGAAGTTTGGAACGGCAGATGGAATACTAAAACAAAGGGATGCGAATCGTGCCATGGAAGTTTTTATAATTGGCTGCTGTCTGATTGTCGGATTCTGCCTGGCAGGCTCTTCTCTGTGGAGAAAAGATTTAAAAAATTTACTTTATCTCGGACTTTTTTTAATCCTGCAAGGTGTTTACATGTCCACTATTGGTGAGAAATTAATAGGAGATATAGTACCATTTCCTAGAGATACCATGATTTTTTATGAATTTCAAATACAGGTAATGTACTTATCTTTCTTTTGTCTTCTTCTTTTAATTCATTATCAATTTATAGAGTATTCCAAAAAGAAAGTTGTAATAGGGCTGAGTATTTTTCTGCTTCTGGTGGGGCCGTATTTTGACTGGGTGCCTTATGGTTCCGTTTTTAATCTGGGAATTTCTCTTTACCATCATAAGCTTATAATAACTGCAATTATTGCGGGTACGCTTATCTTTATCATAAGTGTCCTGTTCAGGGCATTTTTAAAAGGGGTGGACTATGCCGGGTATATAACTGTTTTGAGTATAGCGTTTGTCTGCTATTTATGTGCCTTGCTTCTTAATTTCATATTTGACATCAACATAGGAAAAATACCGACGATTATGATGCTGATTATGATTATGATGCAGGTCACTTTCATGTATTATCGCTCAAGGCTGGCCTTTCGTAAAGTAGACCAGCTATCTTTCCAATTGCTGTCTTATGACTATATGAAAGACAAATTTCTGGCAAAGACCTCGTTGGAACTGCAAAAGCCTGCAAGCAGTATTATCGACTTGTCTGAAGCTTTGCTAAAAGGCGGAAAAGGACCTCTGAGCTTTTATCAGCAGCAGGATATTATGCAGGTCAACAGGGAGGGAAAACATGTCTTTAGTATTTTGGAAGAGATGTTAGAGGCCTCAGGCGAGAATCAGAATATAACAATCCTGACGGAAGATATCAGCGGTGAAATGCTTAAGGGTATGATAGCAGAGCTTGAGTATCTGGTTTATGATAGAAAGGACCTGAGACTTCTTAAGAATATTCCGGATGATTTTCCGGGAATTCAGGCTGATAAACAAAAGTTAAGACGGATTCTGTATCATCTGATACAGAATGCCGTGAAATTTACAGAGGCCGGAGAGATTACCGTTTCGGCGGAAGTAAAAGGGGAAGAGGCTTTTGTATCCGTTAAAGATACGGGGAAAGGGATTCCGAGGTATCAGAGAGATATTATTTTTATCCCTTTTTATCAGGGGAAAAAACAAAAGGGTGACGAATCAGAAGGCTTTGGCTTAGGGCTTGGAATAACCAAGAACCTTGTTGAGTTAATGGGCGGAAGGATATGGGTAGTATCCGAACAGGGGAAAGGCTCCCAATTTACTTTCAGCCTGCCTTTGGCTGAAAGTAAGATTACACAAGAAATTAAAGTACCTGTACCTGTGAAAATACCGGAACATATTGACTTGAGGAAGAAAAAAGAAGCAGAATATGTACGGCTTGATGGCTTAAAAGATGAGACGATATTAATGGTCTTGAAGGATGAGGGAGATTCGGGGGAACTGCTGCGCTTAAATCAGGAAGAGAAATATACACTTATTGTGTTCAACGGCTATGATAAAGTACCGGAATTTGTACTGGCGGAAAAAGTCGATCTGGTCATTCTTGACTTAAGCATGGGTAATACAGCGGGTTATGAAACCTGTAAGAGAATCAGAGATTATTATACAATGGCCGAGCTTCCTGTTATTATACTGACCAAGGCGGGAGAGGCAAAGGAGCTGCAAAAGTCTGTGAAGGCAGGGGTGAACGACTTTATGAAAAAGCCCTTCTCCTGGGAAGAGCTTAAGGTTCGTATTGAAACTCTGCTTTTAGTAAAGAATTCTGCGCAGGAAGCGATAAATCAGGAATACAGGAAGCTCCACGCACAGATTATGCCCCACTTTTTATATAATACCTTGAACGCTATTATAGGCTTAAGCTATAAGGATGCCGGGCAAGCCTGCGAGGCTTTGCAGCATTTATCCACCTATTTCCGGGCTAAATTGGATTTTGGCAGCTATAATTCCTTTGTTTCGATCGACAGAGAAATAGAGCTGATGAAGGCTTACTTAGCCATTGAAAAAATGCGTTATCCGGAGCGCTTAGAGGTGGTTTATGACCTGGATGATACTCTCTATTTTGAGCTGCCGGCACTGACTTTGCAGCCCCTGGTAGAAAATGCCGTGCAGCATGGTATGTCTGACAATAATAGAAAAATTACGGTAGTGGTCAGCATTAAACAGACGGTGGAACAGGGAGTGGTCATACAGATTAAGGATAACGGGCCGGGAATACCGGAAGAGAAGCAGAAAGAGCTTCTGGCAGAGAAAAATCATCGGATTGGATTTTCGAATGTTCTAAGAAAGATAAGGCTGATGAAAAATTCTGATTTAACGTTGGAAAGCATGGAAGGTGAAGGCACCTGTATTACGATATATATCAATTTTAAGCGGTTGTGAGGGATTCCATGAGAGTATTTTTGGTAGATGATGAAGAGTTGGCATTGGAAGTTCTGGAAAGAATATTAAAACAAATAGAGGATGTTCAGGTTGTGGGCAAATACACAGATTCCCAGAAAGCATTTGACAAGTTAGAGACAGAAAACGTAGATGCTGTTTTTTTGGATTTAGAGATGGGAGGACTAAGCGGCCTTGACTTCGCCAGAAAGCTGTTACATAAAGAAGAAGCCCCGGAGGTTATTTTTGTAACTGCCTATGCCCAATATGCAGTGGATGCCTTTGAGGTAGATGCACTGGATTATTTATTAAAGCCCATAACAATAAGCCGTTTAAAGAAATCTATCCAAAGGGTAGAGGAAAAGCTGAAAATAAAAAGTATTACAAGAACGCAGGTGGCAGCAGGAAAGACCAATATCTATATCCAGTCTCTGAAAGAGTTTCAAATGTTTAAGGGAGAAAAAGAGTCTGCGGCTCCCATGCGGTGGCGCACCAAGAAAGTAAAAGAGATGTTCTGCTATCTGTGGCTGAATAACGAAAAGCCGGTGAATAAATATCGCATCCTGGAAGAATTATGGGCAGAGGCACCTTTGGATAAAAGTACGGTCTTACTGCATACGACGGTATACCAATTGAGGAAAGCCATAAAAGAGCTGGGATATGATGATGGTCTGCAATACATGAACGACCAGTATATATTGACGCTGCCGATGAAGAGTGACCTGGAAGAATTAAAAATCCTGCTTAGGGAACCTGAACCAAGTACCGAACAGATGAGAAGACTCCTGTCAATTTACGAAGGGGATCTGCTGGAACAGGACGAATATGACTGGTGCCTTTATGAAAGGCAGAACTTAAGAAGTGCCTATTTAAATTATTTGCAAAAATACATCGACAAAAATTCGGATAATTCAAAAAACGGAATCATGGAAAGCTGCCTCCAGAAGTTGTTCCGGATGGACGTTTATAATGAAAAATATGTATTTCTGTTAATGAAATATTATGCTGATAATGGAAATGGAAAAGGGGTTATGGAGGTGTATGAGTACTACAGTAAGGTTATCCGGGAAGATTTGGGACTCATACCATCGAGAAAAGTTATTGAAATGTACAGAAAATATTTAAAGAGAGAGTAATCTCTCTTTTTAAATAAATATTTATCAGTAACAATAACTAATATTATTGTTCAGAATATGTTCAGTACTTATAAGTATAATAAAAAAATAAACCATGAAAATAATGGTTATACTTAATTTTTACTGTTCCAAATTATTACATAAGACTAAAAGTAAGAATATTATTAAATTTATAGAAAGGAAGAAAAAGTATGAAAAAATTATTTAAGAAGAGCAGAACCTCCTTGATTATGATACTGATCTTAAGTATGATACTGAATCTGCCATTACCGGCTTTTGGATTGGGGACACATGTAAAAGCTGATGCGGGACAGAATCTGGGCAACATATTTGACAAAGTCGAGCTGACTACAGGGTCGGAACCATATACTGTGCTGCCTTTGGATGAACCACTGACAATCACACAGGATATGAGTGTAGGCCTTTTGTTTTATTGGAGTATTCCGGAAGGAAAAGATGTACAGGATGGTGATTATGCGGAAATTAATGTGCCGGCAGTCTTTTTACCTATAGCTAATGCAAGCGGAAACCTTGCTATGTCGGACGGGGAATCTGCAGGTACCTTTAACTTTGATAAGGATACCCGTATCCTGAAGCTTGTATTTAATGATACCTTAAGCTTGGGCGGAAGCCATGCGGAGGATAGGGATGGTACTGTCGGTATAATCTTAAAGTTTGATCTCACGAAATTTGAGGACAATACCAGCCAGCCTGTGTATTTTGATTACGTGGATAACCTTAATTTTAATATTACCGTTAAGCCTGGCAGCGGGGGCGCTTTGATTACAAAGACCGAAAGTCATGAAGCCCAGAATGCCAAAGAAGTAACCTGGACAGTGGATGTAAACACTGCTTTAGGAGAAATTGCAGATGCTGTTTTTAAAGATACAATACCGGCAGGACTGGAATTAGTGCCGGGCAGTGTCAAGAAATACCCCCTTACAGTAGGGTATAACGGGAAACTGACACAGGGGGCGGAAGAAGCCGTGACCCCGGTTATGGAGACCGGCGGATTCTCTGTTCCTCTGGGACATATACAATCAGCATACCGGTTTGTCTATAAAACGAAGATAATCAGTTATTCATCGGGTCCCTATACCAACAATGCGGCGTTATTGGATGGCGAAAGCCTTTTGGGCTCTGCATCCAGTTCTATTCCGAATTTTCCCCGCAGTGCCATGATTGAAAAGACAGGTACAGTTACATACACAGCTGGCAATGCAAGCTCTATACATTGGGTCATTGATGTTAATAAAGCGGAATCCATTGTCACAGGTGCGGCAATAACGGAAACAATATCTGATAACCAGACAATCAATAACAATTCAATAAAAGTATATAAGCTGGTGAAAAGCGGAAGCAACTGGAACCAGGGCTCTGATGTGACGGAGGCAGTAAAGACTCTTAATGGAGGAAGTCTTCAGTTTCCCATCAACCTGGGGGATTTAAATGAAGGGGCCTACCGTATTGTCTATGATTCTGATATTATTTATGGAAGTAATTATTATTATGAAGAT
Organism: Bacillota bacterium; assembly: GCA_023450835.1. GTDB lineage: Bacteria > Bacillota > Clostridia > Lachnospirales > Lachnospiraceae > Anaerocolumna. Next base: position 7,987 of record JAEXGM010000126.1, read on the forward strand.
AATAAATCCACACTTACTTGCACCAATAAGGCCACTTTAACTGACGGAGGCGTATATGTGGCTGATGCGGAAAAGTCCATTGACGTGACAAGAGGTGCTCTTCTTACAAAATCAGCAGCAGCTTCTATTGATTATACTAATAAAAGTATTACATGGACGATAACGGCAAATGCCGGAAACCAGACTATTACCGGAGCGGTGGTGCATGATCAGCTCCCTGATGGTCTTACCTTAAGAGCTGGCAGTGTTATAGTGAAGAATGAGAATGGATCTACGATAGACACCCCCAGTATCACTCCTGATGCAAGCGGGAATTTTACAATATCGCTGGGTGATATAACTAAAAAACGTACAATTACCTATATAACAGATATCCAATCCGCTTTTTACGGCAGTGCGTTTAAGAATAAGGCGTGGTTATCAGGAACAGGCACAGGTGTCGGACCCGGAGCTGCAGTTGATCAGGCTCTGGAAAAATCAATTACACCTACCATTGTAAACTCCTATACCAAAGATATACTGACCACTAGTACGACAGTACCCGGAAGTGATGAAATTACCTATAACGGCATTGATTATGATGCCAAAACAATGAGCTGGCAGCTGACAGTAAAGCCTGTTAAGAGAGCGGTGGAAGAACTTACGGTAACGGACTCTTTCCCCAATAATGGAATGGTATTTCTTCCCCAGTCCTTACGAGTCCTAGCGGGCAGTACCGTTTTGACTCTTGGTACGGACTATACTATTGAAGCTCCTTCCGGCGGCAATACGGACTATCAGAACGGATTTGTATTAAAGCTTAAAGGAAGCTCCTGGCAAGGTGCTGATTACCATATTTATTATAAGACCAGCTTTGATTTAAATACACCTGACATTATACCGGTTACCCAGAATAAATACTTAAATCATGTGGTCTTTACCGGAGAAACTTCCGATGGTCCTTTCACGGTTACACCGCCGGATGTATACTACCAATTAAATGATACTGCTTATAATAATGGCAAAAAAGATGGAAGTCTTGATTTGCAGACCAGACAGATAAGCTGGCAGATCTATACTAATTATCTGTCTGTGAATAAAGGAGCAAATATTAAGGTTGCAGATACATACGAGACAGGTCAGCATCTTCTTCCGGAGACCGTTACAGTAACCAAATATAAGCTTGATTCTTCCGGAACTCCTGTGCTGGAGGGTTCAGCGCTAATCCTGGGTACGGATTATACAATGTCGACAACCGGTAATGGTTTCGATTTGATAATTACAAAAGAACCGGATAAAGCATATATCATTCAATATAAGACACAGGTGGATGGTCTTTCACAGGCCAGCTATAAAAATAGTGCGGAAATAACCAAAGACGGAGATACGGCGACTTATGAAAAGATAGTTTCCTATCCGGACTGGAATAATTTTATCGTCAAATCTGCTGTCGATGTTGATTCCAATATGAAGGTATATCCTGATGATGAAATTAATTGGAAGGTCGTCCTGAATAAGAGCCTGTCTGAAATAACAGGCGGGGTATTTACGGATGTTATCAGCAGCGGTCATGTATATGTAAATGGAAGTCTGAAAGTATACCAGATAACAGATGTCAATACCAATGCCAGAACAGAAATTAGTCCTTCGGATACTACCTATGAATTAAAGAGTGAGGCCGGTACAAATCCGGGAGAATGGAATCTGACAGTAAGTTTTAAGAATAATGTTACCTCCCGATACGAAATTGAATATAAAACAGTTGTAACTGCTAAAAATGGCACAATAAAGAATAATGCAAGATTTATCGGCACCGGTGTTGACAAATCCAGCAATGCAAATAATGGGGCAGGATTTACGGTTACACAAACTGCTTTTGGTACCGGAGGCGGAACGACCAATAAAGGAAAAATCACAATTAACAAAGTGGATAAAGACACGAATGCACTGATTAAGTCGTCGCCTGCCGTTTTCGAACTGTATTATATGCTTAATGGCAGTGAGATGGTAGTCAGCGGTTCCAGTCAGTCGACGGTGGATGGAGTATTGACATATTCGGGTCTCTCTTACAGAACTTATTATCTGAGAGAAGTGACGGCACCGAACGGGTATTATTTGAATGACACGGTATTTCCTATAACTTTAAGTTCCAGTAATAAAACGCCTACCCAGGTGGTATCAGATGAAGCACAAAAAGCCATTAAGGTTATAAAGGCAGATACTTATAACACCGGCAGTAAACTGGCAGGAGCTACCTTCAGACTTGTTAAAGTTGAAGCTGATGATACGGTAACAACTGTTAGTGAAAAAACCACGGATGTAAACGGCCAATTGCTTTTTAGCGGGTTGGAATACGGTAAATATAAGGTGATAGAAATAGCGGCACCTCAAGGATACCAGCTTCCGGAGGTTACTGAGACCGGCATACTGGAAATTAAATCAGAGACTCCAAATCCGCTTGTATTAAATCTGTCAAATGAAAGTAAAAGATCATTAAAGGTTATAAAAGAGGATAAAGAAGACTCCAATAATAAATTAAAAGATGCGGTATTTAAGCTGTTTGATTCTTCCAATATACAAATTGGAGATACTTATACCACTGACAATAACGGAGAAATAAATATCCCCGGTTTAGCCAATGGTACTTATACGTTAAAAGAAATAACTGCACCGGATGGCTATCAGCTGCCCCAGGTGCCGGAGACCCAGATCGTTATCAATGGGGCAACGGATCTTTCCTCTGATGGGCATACCGATAATGTTATTACTCAGGTTATTAAGAATGCATCCTTAAAGACCATTAAGATTATAAAGGTAGATTCGGAGGATACCAGTAAGACGCTCCCCGGAGCTGAGTTCAAATTATATGATTCCAACGATATCTTAATCGGAACTTATACTACTGATAACAATGGGGAAATTATAATATCAGGGCTTAAAGTCGGCAGCTACAAATTGGTGGAGACAAAAGCACCTGCGGGCTATAAACTTCCGGATAACCCCGTAACCCCTGTTGAAATTACTTATGACACGGATTATGATACCATATTGCCTTCTATAGGAAATGAGGTATACCGTTCCATAAAGCTCATAAAGGTCGATAAAGATAATGCGGCTACCGTACTAAAGGACGCAAAATTTCAGTTATGGAAAGATGGAGTAAAAGTAGCGGATAACATAAAAACAGATGATTCCGGTATTGCTGTTATTCCTAATCTGCTGCTGGGTAATTACAAGCTGATAGAAACCAAAGCACCGGAAGGCTATATAACACCTGCCAACAGCCAGATTGACGTAGAAATAAAAGTAGGTTCTCCTTTGCAGATTCCAATCACTGTGGAAAATGATCTCTTAAGAACGTTGGTTATTAAAAAGGTAGACACCGGGAACACAACTAAATTACTGGAAGGAGCAGAATTCACCGTAAAGGCTCCTGATGGAACAACGAAAACTCTTAAGACAGGAGCTGACGGGACCGCAACTTTACCGGGCTTAGATTTCGGAAGTTATGTAATAACTGAGACAAAAGCACCTATGGGATATCAAATAATGATATCACCTAAAACTGTTATATTAGACGGTTCTCAAAAAGTGTTTACAGTGGAAATAGGAAATGCGGTATATATTCCGGCACCTAACCCATCCCCGGAACCAAGTGTAACACCTACGCCTACACCAACACCAACTACAGAGCCCACACCGACTCCGACAAAGGGACCGGAACCAACGAAAAAACCTACACCCACTCCTACGCCGGAGGCTGTTACTGAGGTCACCAAAGAGGATACCCCGAAGGGCGGCAAAGTGCCGGTTCCGGAAGGCAGTAAATCTGAGGTGGGAGAGAAGCCGAGTAACGGAAAAGTTACGGTTGATGATAAGGGTAAATGGACCTATACACCGGATAGCGGTTACACGGGTAAAGACAAATTTTCAATAATCATTAAGCATCCGGATGGAACCAAAGAAGAAGTTGTTGTTGAAATTGATGTGGATAAAATACCGCTTGGAAATGTTACACCTGACCCTAACGGTACCGGAGATGGAGTGAATATACCAAAGACCGGTGAAACAGTTCCCTTAGGTTTTCTTCCGGCTATTATAGGCGGTATGGCAGGCAGTATCATATTGCTGCTTGGAAGAAAGAAAAAGTCATCAAAATAAAAATTAGAATAGTATTAGAATATTATTTTTGATATGAGCAGCAGGAGACTGCAAGTTCACTTATTATATAATGGAAAAATAAATCCGTATATAATATAGAACTTGCAGTCTTCTTGTATTTGTATTGATGATTTCAATATAAACATACGAATTGGAAGAAAATATACCATATTAACATGAATAATACTGATAAAAAAGCAAAAAATTTGTCAAAATTACTGTATTCAAGAAGTACAAGCTATGATATAATAAGGGCATAAAGATCAGGAAATATTTACATATAAATTCGGTGCTTTCCACCGACAAAGGCAAAATCAGCGAAAGCTGGTGACGCAAAGCTATAGGGCCTTATTTATTTTAAATAAATTGGCAGCCAGTTACCGAAAGGGGAGTTTTTTGTGTATAATTTTTTAAAAAAAGGCCTGCTATTTATAATAGCAGCAATTTTGATAGTCGGAACTGTCAGCGTACCTGAAATAGCTTATGCAGAGGATGCAGGAGCAGTTATTGATAAGAGTGAAATAAAAAACGGAATTATTATTGTTGATTATAAAAATGGGACAGATTCTCTGGTAAGAATCACAAAGGACAGTTCAAAGTACTTATATGAATTATCAGGGGAGGCCAGAGTACCTCTGCAGTTAGGAAACGGAGATTATAAAATTGAAGTACTTGCAAATATTGAAGGAAACAAATACCGTCAGGTTACAGCTGAAACAGTAAATTACAACGGAGATAACGGAAAAACAGTATTTTTGCAAAGCAATGAAATTGTTAAATGGAGCTCAGATATGGCTTCTATAAAGAAAGCAAAAGCATTAACAAAAAAAGCTTCTACAGATACTGAAAAAGTAGCTGCCATATATTCTTATATAGTAAAAAACATAAAGTATGATTATGAAAAGGCAAAAACCATACAAAGCGGTTATGTACCTGCTATCGATGATGTATATACTGAAAAAGAAGGAATCTGCTACGATTATGCCGTACTCTTTGCGGCAATGCTCAGGAGTGTCGGAGTTCCGGCAAAAGTGCTTATGGGAACCTCAACAGACGTCAGCGAGTATCATGCATGGAACCAGGTCTATATGAAAGAAACAAAGAAGTGGATAACCATCGATACTACTATCGACGCCGCATTAAAAACAGCAAAAGCAAATAAGATGGCAAAGAAAGCATCACACTATATGGTTGAAAAGCAATATTAATAAAATGAATAAGCTGTCTTCCTTCCTATAATAATATATTAACGAGTAGAATATCAGTAAAAGTGGATGCATTCCCTTTACTGATATTCTTTTTTGCTCTAGTATAGTATTTAAGTAATAATGAAATCATATAATCAGGTTTTCTAAATAATGCTATTCGAAAAAGTAAAAAATATAAAAAAACTGCTTGCATTATTGATTTTACTATAGTATAATTAGTACTGCTGTGACATTGATAGCGTAGAAGCGAGAGGTTGCTACATATTATGTAGGTTTTCCGTGGAGCGAATGTCAAGTTATGAAACTGGCGACAAGTCACTGTACAAATAAAGATTCTGCAAAAGATATTCGAGCAGATAGTGTGGGTCACCCCCAAGTTTTCCGATGAGGAAAATGGCGAGCTTTAAGTAGGCTTTAAAGACGGGACACACACGGCCCAGTGTACAGTCACCGCTTGTCGTACTGCTATTAAGTGCGAAAAGGAGGCGACTTTTTTTATGGCAAGTCAAGTAATGAGGATTACATTGAAAGCGTATGACCATCAGTTAATCGATCAGTCAGCTGCGAAAATCATCGAGACTGTAAAAAAGACAGGATCAAAGGTGAGCGGACCTGTACCCCTACCTACTAAGAAGGAAGTAGTTACAATTCTTAGAGCGGTACACAAATACAAGGATTCCAGAGAGCAGTTCGAGCAGAGAACCCACAAGAGATTAATCGATATCATCACACCTACACAGAAAACGGTAGATTCATTATCCAGATTAGAAATGCCTGCCGGTGTGTACATCGACATCAAGATGAAGACAAAGTAATCATCGAAAAAAAGCAAAGACAAAATCCTTTAGGGTTTATATATAGGGTAAGGTTCATTGGGAACCTGCACCAAGGTAGACCATCTAGGATGATTACGCGTAGTGTAGCAATTCAGTGCTGATGCCCGAATTTACGGTGCGTTGGAAGTGCGAAGTATAACACATGGCGCAATCCGCTGTAGATTAAACAGGAGGTGCAAGTAATGAAGAGAGCAATTTTAACGACAAAAGTCGGAATGACTCAGATTTTCAACGAGAACGGAAGCTTGATTCCGGTAACTGTATTACAGGCAGGACCTTGCGTTGTAACACAGGTTAAAACAGTTGAAAACGACGGATACGCTGCCGTTCAGGTAGGTTTCGGAGATATCCGTGAAGTATTGGTTAACAAACCGAGAAAAGGACACTTTGCAAAAGCGGGTGTTGCAAACAAAAAATATCTTAAAGAGTTCAAGTTTGAGAATGCCGCTGATTACACAGTAGGACAAGAAATCAAAGCTGACATCTTTACAGAAGGTGAAAGAGTTGATGCTACTGCTAAATCAAAGGGTAAGGGATTCCAAGGTGCAATCAAGAGATACGGACAGTCCAGAGGACCTATGGCTCATGGTTCCAAATTCCACAGACATGCAGGTTCCAACGGTGCTGCTACAACACCCGGACGTGTATTCAAGGGAAAACACATGCCTGGCCACATGGGTCATGTAAAAGTAACAGTTCAGAATCTGGAAGTTGTAAGAGTTGATGCAGAAAAGAACATTATTTTAGTAAAAGGTGCCGTTCCCGGACCTAAGAAATCTTTAGTAATGTTAAAGAATACCGTAAAGGCAAACTAGAAGCTTTGAGAAAGGAGGACGACACAGATGGCAAACGTATCTGTTTTTAATATGGAAGGCAAGGAAGTTGGTTCTATCGAACTTAACGACGCTGTTTTCGGAGTAGAAGTTAACGATCATTTAGTTCATATGGCAGTTGTTTTGCAGCTTGCAAATAAACGTCAGGGTACACAGAGTGCCAAGACCCGTGCTGAAGTAAGCGGCGGCGGAAGAAAACCCTGGAGACAGAAGGGAACCGGTCATGCAAGACAGGGTTCAACAAGATCTCCTCAGTGGAAGGGCGGCGGAATTGTATTTGCTCCCAAGCCAAGAGATTATTCATTTAAGATGAACAAGAAAGAGAAACAGCTTGCTCTGAAATCTGCTTTAACTTCAAAAGTAGAAGAGAAGAAGATTTTCGTATTAGATGAGTTGAATTTAAGTGAAGTAAAGACAAAGAACTTCGTAAAAGTTCTTGACAATTTAAAGGTTAACAAAGCACTTGTGGTTACAGGCGAGAAGGATGAGAATGTAGTTCTTTCTGCAAGAAACATCCCCACTGTGCTTACCGCGATTCCTGGAACTATCAATGTATTTGATATCTTAAAGTATGATACACTGATACTCACCAAGGATGCAGTAGCAAAAATTGAGGAGGTGTACGCATAATGGCTGATTTAAAATTTTATGATGTAATTTTAAAACCAATCGTAACAGAAAAAAGCATGAACTCTATGTCTGAAAAGAAGTACACTTTTTCTGTTCATCCTGATGCTACAAAGAATCAGATCAAAGAAGCTGTTGAGAAGATGTTTGCAGGAACAAAGGTTGTAAGTGTTAACACAATGAACCTTGACGGAAAGAACCGCAGACGTGGAAACACAGCAGGAAAGACCTCCAAGGTAAAGAAAGCAATTGTTCAGTTGACTGCTGATAGTCCTGAAATTGAGATCTTCTCCGGATTATAAGATAAACGATTGATAAATTATGGTGTTTATTCGCCGATAACAGAATAAAATAATTGCTCGAAAGGAGTGCTAAAGATGGGAATTAAGAAGTTTAACCCATATACACCTTCCAGAAGAAATATGACCTCATCCGATTTCGCAGAGATTACAACATCTACACCTGAGAAATCCTTAGTTGTTTCTTTAAACAAGAATGCAGGCCGTAACAATCAGGGAAAAATTACAGTAAGACATCAGGGCGGCGGCTCTAGAAGAAAATATAGATTAGTAGATTTTAAGAGAAGAAAAGACGGAGTACCTGCAAAGGTCCTGACTATCGAATATGATCCCAACAGAACAGCAAATATCGCATTAATCTGCTATGCAGATGGCGAGAAGTCCTATATCCTGGCTCCTAACGGATTACAGGTAGGTGCTACCTTAATGAATGGTGAGACTGCAGAAGTCAGAGTAGGAAACTGCTTACCTCTTCAGAACATTCCTGTTGGTACACAGATTCACAATATCGAATTATATCCTGGAAAAGGCGGCCAGTTAGTTCGTTCAGCAGGTAACTCTGCGCAGTTAATGGCTAAAGAAGGCAAATATGCAACACTTCGTCTTCCTTCCGGTGAAATGAGATTAGTGCCTATCATCTGCCGTGCTACTATTGGACAGGTGGGCAACATTGATCATGAATTAGTAAACATCGGTAAAGCTGGACGTAAGCGTCATATGGGTATCAGACCTACAGTCCGCGGTTCCGTTATGAATCCTAACGACCATCCTCACGGTGGTGGTGAAGGTAAGACTGGTATCGGCCGTTCAGGTCCTGTTACACCTTGGGGTAAACCTGCTCTTGGTTTAAAGACCAGAAAAACCAACAAAGCGTCTAACAAGATGATTGTAAGAAGAAGAGACGGTAAAACTGTTAAATAATTAAGGAGGTTAAACCTATGGCTCGTTCATTAAAAAAAGGACCGTTCGCTGATGAGCATCTGCTTAAAAAGATAGATGCTATGAATAAAGCAGGTGACAAATCTGTAATCAAGACATGGTCACGTCGTTCTACGATTTTCCCTCAGATGGTTATGCACACCATTGCTGTACATGATGGCAGAAGACATGTGCCTGTATATGTTACAGAAGACATGGTTGGCCACAAGTTAGGTGAATTTGTTGCAACTAGAACCTATAGAGGACACGGAAAAGACGAAAAGAAGACGAAGAGATAAAGTAACTTGGAATTGAAAGGAGGTTTCATCCATGGCGAAAGGACATAGATCCCAGATAAAGAGAGAAAGAAATGAGAATAGAGATACAAGACCCAGTGCAAAGGTTTCCTATGCAAGAGTGTCTGTACAGAAAGCTTGTTTCGTTTTAGACGCCATTCGAGGTAAAGACGTTGAAACAGCTCTTGGTATTTTAGCTTATAATCCCAGATATGCTTCAACTGTAATAGACAAAGTGTTAAAATCAGCAATTGCAAATGCTGAAAATAACAACCACATGGACGTAAGTAAGTTATATATTCAGGAGTGCTACGCAAATCAGGCTCCTACAATGAAAAGAATCAGACCTAGGGCACAGGGAAGGGCATACAGAATCTTAAAGAGATTAAGCCACATCACTGTTGTACTAAATGAAAGATAAGGAGGGCAATAATGGGACAGAAAGTTAATCCTCATGGTTTAAGAGTCGGAGTCATCAAAGACTGGGATTCAAGATGGTATGCAGAAGCTGATTTCGCAGATAACTTAGTAGAAGACTACAATATCAGAACATACCTGAAAAAGAAATTATACAGTGCAGGTATTGCAAAAATCGAAATCGAACGTGCTTCTGACCGCTTAAAGGTTATCATCTTTACTGCAAAACCGGGTGTGGTTATCGGTAAAGGCGGACAGGAAATCGAGAAATTAAAGGTTGAGATCCAGAAGTTTACTGCAAAGAAATTAATGGTAGACATCAAGGAAATCAAAAAACCGGACTTAAATGCCCAGTTAGTAGCAGAGAATATTGCAGCTCAGCTCGAGAACCGTATATCTTTCAGAAGAGCTATGAAATCTACTATGTCAAGAACAATGAAGTCAGGAGCAAAGGGAATCAAAGCTGCTGTTGCCGGACGTCTTGGCGGAGCAGATATGGCTCGTACAGAATTCTACAGTGAAGGAACTATTCCGTTACAGACATTACGTGCGGATATTGACTATGGATTTGCAGAAGCAGACACCACTTTTGGTAAATTAGGCGTTAAAGTTTGGATTTATCAAGGTGAAGTACTTCCCACAAAGGCAAAAAAGGAAGGGAGCGATAAATAATGTTAATGCCAAAAAGAGTAAAACGTCGTAAGCAGTTCCGTGGCTCCATGGCAGGAAAGGCTACAAGAGGTAATACTATCTCTAACGGCGAATTTGGTCTCGTATCATTAGAACCAGCTTGGATTAAATCTAACCAAATCGAAGCTGCCCGTGTTGCTATGACTCGTTATATCAAGCGTGGCGGTAAAGTTTGGATTAAAATATTCCCCGATAAGCCAGTAACAACTAAACCGGCTGAAACTCGAATGGGTTCCGGTAAAGGCTCCTTAGAGTACTGGGTAGCTGTTGTTAAACCGGGACGCGTTATGTTCGAAATCGCAGGTGTTCCGGAAGAAACCGCAAGAGAAGCTTTAAGACTTGCAATGCATAAACTTCCTGTTAAGTGCAAAATTGTTTCTCGCGCAGAATTAGAAGGAGGTGCGGGCAGTGAAAACTAGTAAATTATTAGAAGATTTAAAAGTAAAAACAGTTGGTGAACTGAACGACGAATTAGTAGCTGCTAAAAAGGAACTTTTCAACTTAAGGTTCCAGAACGCAACAAATCAGCTGGATAATACCAGTCGTATCAAAGAAGTCAGAAAGAACATTGCCAGAATCCAGACGGTTATTTCTGAAAAAGCAAAAGCTTCTAACTAATTGAGAAAGGAGAATTGTTGTGGAAAGAAATCTGAGAAAAGTTCGTACCGGTAAGGTAGTAAGCGATAAAATGGATAAAACAATTACGGTTGCTGTTATTGACCATGTTAAGCATCCTTTATACAATAAAATCGTAAAGAGAACTTATAAATTGAAGGCTCACGATGAGAACAACGAGTGCGGTATCGGCGATAGAGTAAAAGTTATGGAGACCAGACCTTTATCTAAAGATAAGAGATGGAGACTTGTTGAAATTATCGAGAAAGCAAAATAATGAGATTCTGAAAGGAGTAAGGTCATGATACAACAGGAATCAAGACTTAGAGTTGCTGATAATACCGGTGCAAAAGAATTACTCTGCATCAGGGTACTTGGCGGATCTACAAGAAGATACGCTAATATCGGTGATATTATTGTTGCCAGCGTTAAAGATGCAACACCAGGCGGTGTTGTAAAAAAAGGTGACGTTGTAAAAGCTGTTGTTGTTCGTACTGTTAAAGGTGCTCGTCGTAAAGACGGTTCCTACATCAAATTTGATGAGAACGCAGCTGTTATTATAAAAGAAGACAAAAATCCCAAGGGAACACGTATTTTCGGACCTGTTGCAAGGGAATTAAGAGAAAAGCAGTTCATGAAAATTGTTTCATTAGCACCAGAAGTATTATAAGGAGGTGGAAACCTGTGTCAATGTTAAAAATCAAAAAGGGAGATAACGTGAAAGTTATCACCGGTAAAGATAAAGGCAAAGAAGGCAAAGTAATCGCTGTTACAGATGGTAAAGTACTTGTTGAAGGCGTTAACATGGTAACAAAGCATTCCAAAGCCAGCCAGTCCAATCCTAAGGGCGGCATCATGCACCAGGAAGCACCTATTGATGCTTCTAATGTTATGTATGTTCACAAGGGAAAGACTACAAGAATCGGTTTTACTACTGTTGAAGGTAAAAAAGGTTCCAAGAAAGTACGTGTCGCTAAAGTAAACGGCGACGTAATTGACTAATTCTAAGAGAGGAGGTCCCAAAAGTTGACTAGATTAAAAGAACTTTATTTGAATGAGATTGTAGCTGGAATGGAAAAGAAATTCAGTTACAAAAACACACTGGAAGTACCCAAGTTAGACAAAATCGTTATTAATATGGGTGTCGGCGAAGCAAAGGAAAACTCCAAGCTTTTAGATGCCGCTATTAAAGATATGGAAACAATCGCTGGACAGAAAGCTGTTGTTACCAAGGCTAAGAAATCCGTAGCTAACTTTAAAATCAGGGAAGGCATGCCCATCGGATGCAAAGTCACCTTAAGAGGAGATAAGATGTATGAGTTCGCTGATCGTCTGATTAACCTTGCACTCCCTCGAGTACGTGACTTTAGAGGTGTAAGCGCCAATTCATTTGACGGAAGAGGAAACTATGCTCTTGGAATTAAGGAACAGGTTATTTTCCCTGAAATCGAATATGATAAAATTGACAAAGTCAGAGGTATGGATGTAATTTTCGTTACTACTGCCAAGTCTGATGAAGAAGCTCGTGAATTATTGACATTATTCGGTATGCCATTCAAAAAATAGTTAGGAGGGAATTTCATGGCTAAAACGTCTATGAAAATAAAGCAGCAACGTCCCCAGAAGTTTTCCACCAGGGAGTACAACCGCTGCAGGATCTGTGGCCGTCCACATGGTTATTTAAGAAAATACGGAATTTGCAGAATCTGCTTCCGTGAATTAGCATATAAGGGACAAATACCAGGCGTTAAGAAAGCTAGCTGGTAATTAAAAGGAAGGAGGCAAACGACATGACAATGAGCGATCCTATTGCAGATATGCTTACAAGAATCCGCAATGCCAACACTGCAAAACATGATACAGTAGATGTACCGGCTTCAAAAATGAAAGTAGCTATTGCTGATATCCTTTTAAAAGAGGGTTATATCAGAAAGTATGACATTGAAGAAGTAGACGGTTTTAAAAATATCCATATTACATTAAAGTATGGTAAAGATAAAAACATTAAGATCATTACCGGTCTTAAGAGAATTTCTAAACCCGGACTCCGCGTTTATGCCAACAAGGAAGAGCTTCCGAAGGTACTCGGAGGACTTGGTGTAGCTATCATTTCCACTAATATGGGTGTAGTTACAGACAAGGAAGCAAGAAAATTAAATGTAGGCGGAGAAGTTCTTGCCTTCATTTGGTAAGATAATTTATCTTATTAGATAAGTTCTGATTAGATGAATCATTTACAAAGATGATTAATCTTGAAAGATGAAATATCTGGTAATTTTTTAAAATATCTGGTAAAATAAAAGCAAGAATATTTTATCCTGCATTTAATGCAGGGTGAAATAAAGCTGAATTTGTAAAAACTAATCAAATACGTCAGATCATCTTCTCTAATACAGGATGAAATGGGGTATATAGAAAACCATAGGAGGTGCGGGCATGTCACGTATAGGAAGAATGCCTATCGCTGTACCAGCAGGTGTAACCGTTGATATAGCAGAAAATAATAAAGTGACTGTAAAAGGTCCTAAGGGAACATTAGAGAGAGTGTTACCCTCAGAAATGGATATTAAACTTGAAGGTGCAGAAATCATTGTTACAAGACCCAGTGAATTAAAGAAAATGAAGTCTTTACACGGTCTTACAAGAACATTGGTTGCCAACATGGTAACCGGTGTAACCGCTGGATATGAGAAAGTTCTTGAAATCAACGGTGTTGGTTACAGAGCTGCTAAATCCGGAAAAGAATTAACTTTAACATTAGGATATTCACATCCGGTTGTTATGGTTGATCCTGAAGGTGTTGAATCTGTATTAGAAGGACAGAATAAAATTACAGTTAAAGGTATCGATAAAGAAAAAGTCGGACAATACGCTGCTGAAATCAGAGATAAGAGAAGACCTGAACCTTATAAGGGCAAGGGTATTAAGTATTCTACTGAAGTTATCAGACGTAAAGTTGGTAAGACTGGTAAGAAATAATTGGAGGTGAAATAAAAATGGTTAGTAAAGAAGCAAGATCCAAAGTTCGTGTAAATAAACATAGAAAATTACGTAATCGTTTTTCCGGAACTCCTGGCAGACCGCGTCTTGCTGTGTTTAGAAGTAATACTCATATGTACGCTCAGATCATTGACGATACAGTTGGTAATACTTTAGTATCAGCTTCCACCGTACAAAAAGACGTAAAGGCTGAACTTGATAAGACAAATGACGTAGCTGCAGCAGCATATTTAGGAACTGTTATCGCAAAGAAAGCACTTGAAAAAGGTATCAAGACTGTTGTCTTTGACAGAGGCGGTTTCATATATCAGGGTAAAGTTAAAGCATTAGCAGAAGCAGCTAGAGAAGCTGGTCTGGAATTCTAAGCGAGGAGGGAAACACATGAAACGTACAATCGTTGATACTGATCAACTGGAGTTAGAAGAAAAAGTAGTATCCATTAAACGTGTTACGAAAGTAGTAAAAGGTGGACGTAACTTCCGCTTTACAGCTTTAGTAGTAGTTGGTGATAAGAACGGCCATGTTGGAGCAGGTCTTGGAAAAGCAACTGAAATTCCGGAAGCTATCCGTAAGGGAATTGAAGATGCCAAGAAAAAGCTAATCTCGTTTCCTATTGATGAGAACGGAAGTGTTCCTCATGACTATACAGGAAAATTTGGAGGCGCAACAGTTCTTTTAAAGCGTTCCGCAGAAGGTACCGGAATCATTGCCGGTGGTCCTGCACGTAACGTTCTTGAGCTTGCGGGATTTAAGAACATTCGTACAAAATCACTTGGTTCCAATAACAAGCAGAACGTGGTTTTGGCGACAATCGAAGGATTAAGCCACTTAAGAACTCCTGAGGAAGTGGCTAAACTCCGCGGTATCACTGTAGAAGAGTTGTTAGGCTAGGAGGTGCCCAGGATGGCAGAAAAATTAAAAGTAACTTTAGTAAAGTCTACAATCAGTTCCATACCTAAGCATAAGAAGACAGTGGAAGCATTAGGACTTAGAAAGCTCCACAAAACGGTAGAATTACCCGATAATGCATGTGTTAGGGGAATGGTTGATCAGGTAAGACATTTAGTAAAGGTAGAAGTGATATAATTCCGAAAATAGTAAGGAGGTGTACTAGATGAATTTATCAGAATTAAGACCGGCAGAAGGCTCCAAGCAAAGCGGAAACTTCAGAAGAGGCCGTGGACATGGTTCAGGTAATGGTAAGACTGCAGGTAAAGGACATAAAGGACAGAAGGCACGTTCCGGCGCACCCAGAGTAGGTTTCGAAGGTGGTCAGACACCATTTATCAGAACCTTGCCAAAGAGAGGTTTTACAAACAGAAATACAAAAGAAATCGTGGCAATCAACGTAGACAGACTGAATGTTTTTGAAGATGGTTCTGTAGTTACAATAGATTCCTTAATGGAATACGGCATTGTAAGGAACCCAAGAGATGGTGTTAAGATCCTAGGAAATGGAGAACTTACTAAGAAGCTTGACGTTAAAGTATCTGCATTCAGCGAATCCGCTGCAGAGAAAATAAAAGCTCTTGGTGGAAATGCTGAGGTGATTTAGGAGATGTTTAAAACAATCCGAAATGCTTTTAAGATTAAAGATATAAGAAATAAGTTAGTGTTCACTTTAATTGCATTAATTATAGTAAGAATTGGCTGTCAGCTCCCTGTACCTGAAATAAACAGGGAGTATTTCGCCCAATGGGTTGGCAGCCAGACTTCATTAGGTTTCTTTGATACTTTAACTGGTGGCTCTTTCACTCGGATGTCAATACTTGCTCTGAATATTACACCTTACATTACCGCATCCATCATCATGCAGCTTCTTACAATTGCTATTCCTAAATTGGAAGAGCTGCAAAAAGACGGTGAAGACGGAAGAAAGAAAATCGCCGAGTTTACACGTTACCTGAATGTTGCTTTGTCTTTAGTTGAATCCATCGCTATGGCAATTGGATTTGGTAGATCAGGATTACTTATCGGCGGTATTACTTTCTCTAACGTAGTAATCATTGTTGCTACTTTAACAGCAGGATCTACTTTCCTGATGTGGTTAGGTGAAAGAATTACAGAAAAAGGCGTTGGAAATGGTATTTCAATCGTCCTTTTAATTAATATCATTGCAAAGCTGCCAAGCGACTTTACAAACCTTTTCAGAACATTTGTTACCGGCGCTGCCAGTGTAATTAATGGTATTATAGGTGCAGTTATAATCATTGCAGTAACTGTATTTGTAATTGCATTTGTAGTTTTATTGCAGAGTGCACAGAGAAAAATCCCTGTTCAGTATGCAAAAAAAGTACAAGGAAGAAAAATGGTTGGTGGACAATCCTCCCATATTCCTTTAAAAGTTAATACCGCAGGCGTTATCCCGGTAATCTTTGCCGGATCTATCATGCAGTTCCCTATTGTTGTATCCTCTTTCTTTGGTGTACAACCTGCAAGAGCTCATGTATGGCCTAAGATATTATACTTGTTAAATCAGAATAACTGGTGTGATTTCGGAAGTTTTGGTGAGTTTAAGTATACCTTAGGATTACTGATGTATATTGTTTTAATCATCTTCTTCGCTTATTTCTATACTTCAATTACATTTAATCCTCTTGAAGTATCCAATAATATGAAGAAACAGGGAGGCTTTGTACCTGGTATTCGTCCCGGAAAGCCTACGACAGAATATCTTACAAAAGTAGTGAATAACGTAATTTTAATCGGTGCTATCGGCTTGACCATTGTTTCCGTTGTTCCTATTTTCTTCTCAGGAGCATTTAATGCAACGGTATCCTTTGGTGGTACATCCATCATCATTATCGTTGGTGTTGTTCTGGATACTATGAAGCAGATTGAGTCTCAGATGTTGGTACGTCATTACAAAGGATTCTTAAATGATTAATAAAATATAGAACAACTGCAGGCGGGGCACAGCCCCGCCATTTGCAGATTTCTTGTAGAAGGGAGTAACACAATGAAGATCATTATGTTAGGCGCACCAGGCGCTGGTAAAGGAACACAGGCTAAAAAAATAGCAGAAAAGTTCGCAATCCCCCACATTTCAACAGGTGATATTTTTAGAGCTAATATCAAAAACGGCACAGAACTTGGTAATAAGGCAAAGGTTTTTATGGATCAGGGCCTTTTAGTACCCGATGAACTTGTAGTTGACCTTGTGGTTGACAGAGTAAAGCAGGATGATTGTGAAAAAGGTTATATACTGGACGGTTTTCCCAGAACAATTCCTCAGGCAGAGGCATTAGATAAAGCTCTTCTTGCTATCGGTGAGAAGGTAGATTATGCCATTAATGTAGAAGTGCCCGACAGCGATATCGTAGAGAGAATGGCTGGAAGAAGAGCCTGCTTAAATTGCGGAGCTACTTACCATCTTGTAAATATTCCTACCAAAGTTGAAGGAATCTGTGATGTCTGCGGCAGCGAAATCGTTTTAAGAGAGGATGATAAGCCGGAGACAGTTTTAAAACGTCTTGAGGTATATCATAATCAGACTCAGCCGTTAATTGACTACTATAACAAGCAGGGAATCTTAAAAGAAGTTGACGGAAGAAAGACTATGTCTGATACCTTTGAGGATATCCTGGAAATACTTAAATAATGAAAGAAATAGATGCAGGGAGAGCTTATGTCAGTAACAATTAAGTCAGAAAGAGAAATTGGACTCATGCGTGAGGCGGGAAAAATACTTTCTGCCGTCCATGAAGAACTAAGAGTAATCATAATGCCGGGGATAACTACCCTTGACATTGACAAAAAGGCACGGGAGTTAATAAAGGGATATGGTTGTATACCATCCTTTCTTAATTACAACGGCTACCCTGCATCTGTCTGTGTTTCCGTAAATAATCAGGTGGTTCATGGAATCCCCTCCAAGGGAAGAGTATTACAAGATGGAGATATTGTAAGCTTGGATGCAGGTGTGATATACAAAGGATATCATTCAGACGCCGCAAGAACCTGGGCAGTAGGGGAGATTACGGAAGAGGCAGAGAAACTGATACAGGTTACAAAGCAAAGTTTTTTTGAAGGGATTAAATATGCAAAATCTGGCAATCATCTAAATGATATATCTTCTGCTATCCAAACATATGTGGAAGCTTTCGGGTTTTCCATTGTAAGAGATCTGGTGGGGCACGGAATTGGAACAAAGCTTCATGAAGACCCTCAGATTCCGAATTTTTCTCAAAGAAGGAGAGGAATAAGGCTGGAGGCAGGAATGACTTTTGCTATAGAACCTATGGTAAATGCCGGAAGACCTGAAGTATATTGGGAAAGTGATGACTGGACCGTAGTGACGGAGGATAGATCTTTATCCGCACATTATGAAAACACCATTTTGATAACAGACGGAGACCCTGAAATTCTTTCCATATAAAACCCCAATAAACAACGGAAGGCATAACTGTAGTGTGAAAATTAAAAAACAATTTTCACTTTTTATACAGACCCAGGGACGTAGAGTGGAATATCAAATAGGAAGAGGCATCGTATCTACCGCAGGTCATGATATAGGAAAATGCTATGTCATATGCGGAGTAGATTCAGAATATGTATATTTAGTGGAGGGTGTGCTAAGGACCTTAGATAACCCTAAGAAAAAAAACAAAAAACACGTGGAACTTATAGAAGGCGCTGAAAATCTCCTTCCATGTATGAATGATGATACAAAAGCAACCAGGAATGAAGATATCAAAAGGGCAATAAAAATTTACAATAAGATAAGAAAAGGGGAAAGTTCCCTTTAGTCTGTTGTATTTCTTCAAATTGTGGAGGTGACTTAATGTCAAAATCTGATGTAGTTGAAATCGAAGGAACCGTTATTGAAAAACTCCCTAATGCCATGTTTCAGGTAGAACTGGAAAATGGACATAGAGTTTTGGCACATATCAGCGGAAAACTACGTATGAACTTTATTAAAATTGTACCCGGTGACAAAGTAACATTGGAACTATCCCCTTATGATCTGACCAAAGGAAGAATTATTTGGAGAGATAAATAAAGTGTTAAATTTTACTTGATTTTCTATCTATCAGATGTTATAATGATAGACGGACTTTTTTTGAAAGGAGTGAATTACTGTGAAAGTAAGGTCATCAGTAAAACCCATCTGCGAAAAGTGTAAGATTATTAAAAGAAAGGGAAGCATCAGAGTAATCTGTGAGAATCCCAGACACAAACAAAGACAAGGCTAATAGTCAGTTAAGGCTGTCCTGTCGGAAGCTTAACTGTTTAATATAATACGTTTATTTTATAAACGATATAAATAGTTCTTGCTTTCTGTGTTACAATCTGCATTTTGCAATTGTGATATTGTGGATAAACCAAAATGGTTTATCTTGAAATCTATGGGGTTTCAGCGGATTAACCCTAGGGGTAGTCTGTCACAATTTAAAGCGGCTGCGCAATGAAACACCAGGAAGAGTTGTTCATTGCGAAAACATTATTCTGAATGAAAATGTTTGAAAGAAGTATCTAAGAAAAGGATGCTGCTGCAAAGAAGTTGATTGCTGTATCATCCGTGAAAAGTAATAAGAGGTATGCATTTCACCATGTAGTCTGATAAACGCTCCAAGCGTAAGGCAGCTATATGATACCTGTCTTTAACTTTTCATCATAATTAATCCCTTTTTATGAATATTGAATCTTCGGTTTGATATTCATGAATACGTAGTTGAAAAATATCTTTTGTTTTTCAACCTAACCTTAAAAATTAACGGAGGTGTAATACGCACATGGCTCGTATCAGTGGTGTAGATTTACCAAGAGAGAAACGTGTTGAAATCGGTCTTACTTATGTATATGGTATAGGCAGAGTAAGTTCAAACCGTATTTTAAAAGAAGCAAATGTTAATCCTGACACACGCGTTAGAGATTTAACAGACGAAGAAGTTGCCAGAATTCGTGATATTATTGATGCAACTCAGATGGTTGAAGGTGACTTACGTAGAGAAGTAGCTCTTAACATCAAGAGACTTCAGGAAATCGGTTGCTACAGAGGAATCCGTCATAGGAAGGGTCTTCCTGTTCGTGGACAGAAGACTAAGACTAACGCAAGAACCAGAAAAGGTCCTAAGCGTACAGTTGCTAATAAGAAGAAATAATTAGGCTTCAGTTACTCCGGAATTTCAAGAGGTCTTGAATTCTCCGGCGCCAAACGACGCATTTTTGTGTTGTTTGGATACAACGGTTCGTAAGGACCGGCGTGGCTGAGCAGTCACGAGATAAGGTAATTAAAATCCAATAGGAGGGTTTGTTAAATGGCTAAGAAAATAGCAAAAAAAGTGACTAAGAAACGTGTTAAGAAAAACGTTGATCGTGGACAGGCACATATCCAGTCATCTTTTAACAATACAATTGTTACTCTGACAGATGCAGAAGGCAACGCCCTTTCCTGGGCTAGCGCTGGCGGCTTAGGATTTAGAGGTTCCAGAAAGTCAACTCCCTATGCAGCACAGATGGCAGCTGAAACAGCAGCTAAGGCAGCTTTAGTTCATGGTTTAAGATCAGTTGATGTTATGGTTAAAGGTCCCGGATCAGGAAGAGAAGCAGCAATCCGTGCACTTCAGGCTTGCGGCATTGAAGTAACAAGTATCAAGGATGTCACACCGGTTCCTCATAACGGATGTAGACCACCTAAACGCAGAAGAGTCTAATAGGAGGTAAGTTAACAATGGCAAGAGACATGGGTCCTGTATTAAAGAAATGTAGAACACTTGGGCTGGAACCGGCTTATTTAGGAATCGACAAGAAGTCCAACAGAACTTCTTCCAGAGCAGGTAAAAAAGTAAGCGAATATGGTACACAGTTAAGAGAAAAACAGAAAGCTAAGTTCATCTATGGCGTTCTGGAAAAACCTTTCAGAAATAACTTTGATAAAGCAAAGAAAATGAAAATCGGTACAACCGGTGAAAACCTTATGATTCTTCTTGAGCTTAGACTGGATAACGTAGTTTTCCGTTTAGGATTCGGCAGAACCAGAAGTGAAGCAAGACAGATTGTTGACCACAAGCATGTTTTAGTTAACGGCAAGTGCATCAACATTCCTTCCTACTCAGTAAAAGCTGGAGACGTTATTGAAATCAAAGAAAAATTCAAGAGCGCACAGAGATATAAAGATGTATTAGAAGTAACAGCTGGAAGAACTGTTCCGGCTTGGCTTGAAGTGGATCATGAATCTTTAAAAGGTTCTGTAAAAGAGCTTCCTTCAAGAGATCAAATTGATGTTCCGGTAAATGAAGTGCTTATCGTCGAGTTGTATTCTAAGTAATCATTAATCGTATCATAATAACCCAAAAGGAGGGTCCTATTGTGTTTGATTTTGAGAAACCAAAAATTGAAATTGCAGAAATTTCTGAAGATAAAAAATTTGGACGTTTTGTAGTAGAACCTTTGGAAAGAGGATACGGTACAACCTTGGGCAATTCTTTACGCAGAATTATGCTTTCATCCTTACCCGGAGCTGCAGTCAGCCAAGTTAAGATTGAAGGCGTGGTTCATGAATTTAGCGCGATTCCCGGAGTAAAAGAAGACGTTACTGAAATTATAATGAACTTAAAGAGCCTTGCAATTAAAAATACCAGTGAGACAAATGAGCCTAAAACGGCTTATATCGAATTCGAAGGAGAAGGTGTCGTAACAGCAGGAGATATCCAGGCTGATCCCGACGTTGAAGTCTTAAATCCGGAGCTGGTACTTGCAACTCTGAATGGTGGAAGTGACAGTAAGTTATACATGGAAATCACTATCACAAAAGGCAGAGGCTATATTAGTGCAGACAAGAATAAGAATGATGACCTGCCGATTGGTGTAATCCCCATTGATTCTATCTATACTCCTGTTGAGCGTGTTAATTTAAGCGTTGAAAATACCCGTGTTGGGCAGATTACTGACTTTGATAAGCTTACACTAGATGTATTTACTAACGGAACTTTAGCTCCCGATGAAGCTGTCAGCCTTGCTGCCAAGGTTCTGAGCGAGCACTTGAATTCTTTTATCGATTTATCTGAAAATGCCAAGACTGCAGAGATCATGGTAGAAAAAGAAGATAATGAGAAAGAGAAAGTTCTGGAAATGAATATTGACGAACTGGAGTTATCCGTTCGCTCTTATAATTGTCTTAAGAGAGCCGGAATTAATACGGTTGAAGAATTAACGAACAAAACTTCTGAAGATATGATGAAGGTAAGAAACCTTGGTCGTAAGTCCTTAGAGGAAGTACTTGCAAAACTGAAAGAACTTGGTTTATCACTGAATGTAAGTGATGACTAAGCTGATACGTCAAAGGAGGGAATGTAATGGCAGCCTATAGAAAACTTGGAAGAACATCCAGTCAGAGAAAGGCATTGCTGAGAAATCAGGTTACCAGCCTGTTATATCACGGCAAGATCAGGACAACTGAAGCCAAAGCAAAAGAAATTCGTAAAATTGCTGAAAGCTTAATCGCTTTAGCTGTTAAAGAAAAAGATAATTTCGAAACAGTTACTGTAAAAGCAAAAGTTGCCCGTAAAGATAAAGAAGGTAAGAATGTGAAAGAAGTTGTAAACGGAAAGAAAGTTACCGTTTATGATGAAGTTGAAAAGACAGTTAGAAAAGATAATGCATCCCGTCTTCACGCCAGAAGACAGATGTTAAAGCAGATCTACACTGTAACAGAAGTTCCTACAGAAGCAGCTGGAAGAAAGAGAAACACAAAGACTGTTGATGTAACAGATAAGCTTTTTGAAGAAATCGCTCCTAAGTATGTAAACCGTAACGGTGGTTATACAAGAATCGTAAAGATTGGCCAGCGTAAAGGTGATGCTGCAATGGAAGTACTCATCGAATTAGTTTAATCTTATATAGAGAAAAGACAGAAGAACTTACAGTGTAAGGTTTCTTCTGTCTTTTTATTTTGCCATTAAAAGCTGTTATTTAAGCAGTTTAGGGAAGGGAAAGTAACGGAATTCGGCTTTCCCTATGAACTCGTCTTTGGTGGCAAAGGTATGTTCCCAAAATCTTGAATCAAAAGAGTCATTTCGGTTATCGCCCATCATGAAATAGGAATCCTCAGGAACGGTATAAGGACCGTAATCACCCACCGGAGTTTCCTTTAAGTAATCCTCTTTTAAAGGGGTTGTACTTCCATTAATGTACACTTTACCATCCTTTATCTGTACGGTATCCCCAGGAAGTCCGATGATACGTTTTAAATATCTCTGGGTTTCATCATCAGGGAAGTAGAAGACAACAATATCCCCGCGCTTGGGTTCATGGAAATGGTAACTGAGTCTCGAAGCAATAATTCGGTCACCTATCATTACGGTATTCTCCATGGAACCTGTCGGAACCTCGGCACTGACTATAATGTAGTGATTTAAAACAAATGAAAGTACGAGAGCAGCCAGGATAACTTTTACCCAGCTGAAGATCTCTTTTTTGGCTGAGAAAGGCTGTTTTTCTTCCTCATTGGGTTTCTCAGGTTCATTCGGCATATTTTCTGACATATGTTATCTCCCTTTTTGCATTTATTAAAACCTATTTATGACAAATCACTATTATTTTAACACAGATGAATGAAGGTAACAAGAAGTATGGAAAATATATGGCGGAAACGGAGAGAGATTGCCTGAAGTGAAAGAAGACAGAAAAGTGAGAATTGCTCTTATGAAAAATACATTGCATTTATGGAGATAATAATTTAAAATGTAAAAAGTATTTACAATAGTATTGACAGCTGATATCAATTTCTATTTGTGCACGTTGGCAGCATGGAGAGTTAATGCCTGCGTAATCCTCGGTGCAAACATGAGGTGAATTGGAAAGGCATGGTGATTAGTATGGAAATGGTAAAAACAGAAGGTTTAGTGTTTGAATATATAAGGCGTAATGATGAAGGCGAAGTCGAGTCCATCAACCGCGCCATTGACAATGTGGATTTAGGAATAAAGAAAGGTGACTTTATAGCAATTCTCGGACATAATGGTTCCGGTAAGTCAACCCTTGCCAAGCATATTAATGCGATACTGACTCCGACAGAAGGGTCTGTCTGGGTAGATGGTATTAATACCAGAGAAGAAGAACATCTTTGGGATATCAGACAAAATGCAGGTATGGTATTCCAGAACCCGGACAATCAGATTATAGGAACTGTAGTGGAAGAAGACGTAGGTTTTGGCGCGGAGAATTTAGGAGTGCCTACAGATGAAATCTGGGAGAGAGTTGAAAAGAGCTTAAAGGCAGTCGGAATGCTTGACTACCGAAAGCATTCACCGAATAAACTCTCAGGTGGACAAAAACAAAGAGTGGCTATAGCCGGAGTCATGGCTATGAAACCTCAATGTATAGTGCTGGATGAACCGACGGCTATGCTTGACCCTATGGGCCGCAAGGAAGTTATTGAGACGGTAAGGGAATTAAACAGAAAAGAGAAAGTTACGGTTGTCCTTATTACTCATTATATGGAAGAGGTTATCAATGCGGATAAAGTATTTGTAATGGACAAGGGTAAAGTTGTTATGGAAGGTACACCGAGAGAAATATTTAAAGAAGTGGAAGAACTGAAACGATATCGCCTTGATGTTCCCCAGGTAACAGAATTAAGCTATGAATTACGTAAGAAAGGCCTTAAAATACCGGAAGGAATACTTACGGTAGAAGAACTGGTCAAGGCTCTTTGTGCACTAAAGGAAGAAGAAAAGAGGTAATCATGCCAATTATAATAGATAAGCTGCAGTATGTATACAGTCCCCAGACCGCATATGAAAAACACGCATTAAAGGATGTGAATCTGATTATTAACGATGGAGAATTTGTTGGTTTAATCGGCCATACAGGCTCCGGAAAGTCAACTCTGATACAGCATCTTAACGGGCTGCTTCGGTCTACGGGAGGAAAAATATACTTTAACGGTCAGGATATTTATGAAAAAGACTTCAGTATGAAATATTTAAGAAGCAAAGTTGGACTGGTTTTTCAATACCCTGAGCACCAGTTGTTTGAGACAACGGTATATAAAGATGTAAGCTTTGGCCCCAAGAATCTCGGACTGGATCAGCTGGAAGTAGATATGCGCACCTATGAAGCGATAAAAATGGTCGGGTTGGGAGAAGATATGATTGATGCTTCACCTTTCGAGCTTTCCGGTGGACAGAAAAGAAGGGTCGCTATAGCAGGTGTTTTAGCAATGAAGCCGGAAGTTTTAATTCTGGATGAACCCACCGCCGGACTTGATCCAAAGGGAAGGGATGAAATCTTAGATCAGATAAATAAACTTCATAAAGAAAGCAATATAACCATCGTACTGGTTTCACACAGTATGGAAGATGTAGCGAAATATGCTGATAAACTGGTGGTTATGAATAAAGGAAGCGTTGTTTTTCAAGATACGCCTCATAAGGTCTTTGAACATTATAAGGAATTGGAAATGATGGGACTTGCGGCTCCTCAGGTAACTTATGTTATGCATGAGCTGAAAGACAGAGGGATACCGGTAAGAACCGATGCAACAACGATAGAAGAGGCAAGAGAAGAGATATTAAGATACTTGCTGCACTGATATTTTACAAAAGAAAACTAACGTAACAATCTGATTTTAGGAAAGAGGTTAACATGATTCGTGACATAACAATCGGACAATATTATCCTGCCGATTCCCTGCTTCATAAACTGGACCCAAGGGTGAAATTAGTCGGAACTATTTGTTACATCGTCGCACTGTTTATAATAAAACCCTATACAGGATATTTGGTGGCGGCCTTAGCCTTATTTGCAGTTATAAAGATGTCAAAAGTACCGTTAAAATTCATATTAAGAGGGTTAAGGCCTATCATAGCCATCCTTCTTTTTACTGTGGTGTTTAACTTGTTCTTTACCCAGGGTGATCCGGTATTTACATTTGGAATTATAACCATCACCAAACAAGGAATCAAGCTGTGTATTACTATGGCAATACGCTTAATTCTGCTTATAATCGGTTCTTCGCTAATGACCTTTACTACGACGCCTAACCATCTGACAGATGGCTTAGAGAGCCTTTTAGGACCTTTAAAGAAGATAAGGGTTCCGGTGCATGAGATATCTATGATGATGTCGATTGCCTTAAGATTTATCCCGATTCTTATGGAAGAGACAGATAAGATTATGAAGGCGCAGATGGCCAGAGGAGCTGACTTTGAAAGCGGAAATCTGGTGAAAAAGGCCAAAGGGCTTATTCCTTTATTAGTGCCTTTGTTTGTATCGGCCTTTCGCAGGGCAAATGACCTTGCCATGGCAATGGAGGCCAGATGCTACCGCGGCGGTGAAGGAAGAACAAAAATGAAGCCTTTAAAATATAAGGGCAGTGATATCGTATCTTATTTTGTTTTAGTGATATTTTTAGCGGCAATAATAGTAATGAATCATGTTGGTCTGGTGTAAATTCGTTGAATAGGCAAGAAAGAGGCAAAATGAAGAGAATTATGCTGGTGGTAGCCTACGATGGTACGAAATACTGTGGATGGCAGGTGCAGCCAAACGGAATAACAATCGAAGAAGTTTTAAATAAAGTCCTGAGTGAACTGTTACAGGAGCCCATAATCGTTACAGGAGCCAGCAGGACGGACTCCGGAGTACATGCCCTGGGAAATGTAGCAGTCTTTGATACGGAGACCAGAATACCCGGAGAGAAGATATCCTATGCCTTAAACCAAAGGCTGCCCGAAGACATTGTAATCAGAGAATCGAAAGAAGTAGAGAGTGACTTTCACCCGAGACGCTGTGTAAGCAGAAAAACATATTGTTACCGGATATTAAATTCCAGATTCCCTGTACCTACGGAAAGGCTCTATTCATACTTTGTATACTATCCTCTCCAGGAAGAATTAATGGCAGAAGCGGCTGCCTATTTGGTTGGGACCCATGATTTTAAGAGCTTTTGTTCATCGGGGTCGCAAGTGCCGGATACCACCCGGACTATTTATGATATCAAAGTTGAGAGATCCGGAGAAGCGGTAACAATCAGGATTACGGGAAATGGATTTCTTTATAATATGGTAAGGATTATTACCGGTACTTTGATAAAGGTCGGACTTGGTGCAAGGCCCCCTATTAATGTAAAAGAGGCATTAGAAAAGAAGGACCGTTCTGCGGCAGGACCCAAGGCTCCCGCACAGGGATTAACCTTGGAAAAAATTGAATACAGCAATAAAAGCTATTGACACTGTATGTACGATATTGTATAATATGGAGATGTGACGTGAGAATACCAGAGCCAAGCCCCGGTAAGGTATTTTAACATATATTACTTTGAAAATGATATTAGATTGAATGAATTAAGGAGGGTATCCAATGAAAAGCTATATGGCAAGCGCATCAACCATTGAAAGAAAATGGTATGTGATAGATGCAACAGGACATACTTTAGGACGTCTTTCATCCGAAATTGCTAAAATATTAAGAGGCAAGAACAAGCCTACTTATACACCTTTCATTGACACCGGTGACTATGTTATCGTTGTAAATGCTGAAAAGATTAAAGTAACCGGTAAGAAGCTTGATCAGAAAATATACTACAACCACTCCGATTATGTTGGTGGTATGAGAGAGACAACCTTAAGGGAATTAATGGCTAAGAAACCTACTGATGCTATCAGCATTGCAGTTAAGGGTATGTTACCTAAGGGACCTTTAGGAAGACAGATGATTACAAAATTACACGTATACGCTGGTCCTGAGCATGAGAATGCAGCTCAGAAACCGGAAGTATTAGAGATTAAATATTAATCCAGACTGAAAGGAGGAAAAAACATTGGCTAAAGCAAAATACTACGGAACCGGAAGAAGAAAAAGCAGTATTGCCAGAGTATATTTAGTACCCGGAACTGGTAAAGTTACAATCAATAAAAGAGATATGGATGAGTATTTCGGACTTGAGACATTAAAGTTAATCGTTCGTCAGCCTCTTACCATTACTGATACAGTAGATAAGTTTGATGTACTTGTTAACGTTCACGGAGGTGGTTTCACCGGCCAGGCTGGCGCAATCCGTCACGGAATCTCCAGAGCTTTATTACAGGCTGATCAGGATTATCGTCCTGCATTAAAGAAAGCTGGTTTCTTAACAAGAGATCCTAGAATGAAGGAAAGAAAGAAGTACGGCTTAAAGGCAGCTCGTCGTGCTCCTCAGTTCTCCAAGCGTTAATCATACGATATTTCAAAACCTTGAAAACCCCAGCGTTTTCGAGGTTTTTTTATTATATAGATATACTCAAGTATCAAAATATAGTATGGAAGTTAATAACTAAGAAGAATATAGGCTATTATGCAGAAGTTGCTATTTATGAGAGGTTACTTTAATTGACAATAGTATAGATCATATGATATGATTCAAGTGTGATAACATAAATTAAATGAACATTGAGGTGACACATCCGGTATACTTGACATTACATAATCAGTAATGTAAGTAGCACGTGGAAATGAAGATAAAATCATAATGGAATAGAAATTTAGAGACTACTTTACGGTAGTATCTTTTTCTGTACTCAAAAATGATTTTCATCATATTTTCCACACATATAATATAAAAATTATTAGCTGTGGAGATTTCCACAGCCTTTTTTATGTTATCACAAAAAACAATTAAAATGAAAGGGATAAGGATTGAAAGATAAGTCTTTCAATCCCCCTGATTTTATACGCGTGCATTAGTACATGAAGGGTGCTAATGAGCACGCAGATGGGAGCCAAATATGAAAGACAACAGACCTTATGTTAATGTTAATAAAGAGAGTAAACTAGATGAATTTATGCAAGTGCTTAATAAAAATATGGCTAGTATCAAGAAATTCAATGGTATTGCCGGCATTATGTTAGATGGAGGAATGTCAAGAGGCTATGCCGACTATCTGTCGGAGATAGATGTTGTGATCTATTTACATGATAATGCATTCCAGAGATATAAAGAAGAAAAAACACCAATTGCACTTGGAATTTCTATGATGGGCGGATATTTATATGATATTAAGACTCTGAATTATGAGGATGAATTAAGAAAAGAGTATGACAGTACTGCCTTATGGGATTTGTCTTATGCTAAGATTTTGTATGATAATAATGTGGAACTGAAGCATCTATTTGAAAAGAAACTTAAAAAGACAAGTGATGTTTCAGAAGCGGAAGGTTTGATGTTTGATGCCTGGTGGAATTATAGGCTGGCAGGTGATATATGGATTCACAGGGAGGATGCCCTGCAGGGGCATTATTGTCTTAATAATGCTGTGAAGCCTTTGCTGTCTGCTTTGTTCATAGCAAATAGAGAATATATCCCCCATGATAAGTGGTTAATACATCTGAGCCGAACCTTGGAGTGGAAGCCTCTTCACTATGAGAAACTATTGCAAGAAATTTTAAATACAGGAGATATGAGCTTGAAAAGCTTATATGAAAGGCAGCAAAGTCTGGAGTATTTCTGGAATGCCATTAATGACAGGCTGTGCGGCATGATTGATTTTAACAATGGTTTAAAATTGATGCATAGAGGTGTCTATCAGAACCTAAAGAAGATTACGGATAAAGGAAGCTTTACACTGAGTGAGTGGAAAGAATTCAGCAATATATCAAGTCTAAATTTTGAACCGCTTTTTAGTATTACTGAAATAAAAGATGGAAGGGTTATTATAGATAAAAATAAAATGGATGCCTTAGAAGAGCAGGATTTATATGGCTGGTTTTTAGAGGTTGTAAAGGCTGTAAGACAGGAGAGTGTGATGAATATTGGAGAAGTTATAAAAGAATAAAGCGCAGTAGATAGCATCTACTCGTATAACATAAGAGCTATTTTTACCCGCACCTTAGTATCTAGGATATCACAATTAAAATTATAAGTCTATAAGTTTTCTAAAATGCTTGCTATGATTATATTGCCGGCAGAAAAGATATTATGTTATATACAGTGGAAACATTGAAAGTGCAGCAGGAAGGCATTGCTCCTGCGGACAATCATAACTTGGGGAGGAGCTGTACAAAATGCAGATATTCGGAGCAGGACTTTCCATAGGCTTTATTTTGCAACGACTCCTCCTTGATACGTACGCGTGCTAACTCACGCAGATGGGAGCAATATATGATAGCAAGAGGTTCAGACTGGTATAAGAACATATGGACCCTGGAAGCAAAAAAACAATCATGGGTAGAGGAAACAGAGAATCAAGTAGAATTTATAATAAAAACGCTTAATCTTACGGGAAAGGAACGCATACTTGACCTGGCATGTGGGTTTGGCAGGCATTCACTTGCTTTTGCAAGAAGAGGATTTTCAGTGGTCGGTGTTGATATTACGAAAGAGTTTATTGATGATGCAATAAACAGCAGTGAAAAGGAATCGTTGAATGTCCGATTTATTCATTGTGATATTCGTGATATTCAGTTCAATAATGAATTTGATGTTGTCTTAAATTTGGCGGATGGTGCAATCGGATATTTGGAGAATGACGAAGAGAACCTAAAGGTCTTTGATGTTGTATCTAAGGCGCTAAAGTCAGGAGGAAAGCATTTTATGGATGTCTGTAACGCAGAACATGCGGAGCATTACTTTCCGAAACACGCATGGGATATAGGAGCAAATGCATTGTCCTTATCCTTATTTGAATGGAACAGGGATAATAGAAGAATGCTTTATGGAGGATTTGACATTCCATATGGAGAGCCTGCAAGAAAACCTGAGATACTCTATGGTGACCCGACCCGTTTATATTCATTAGAAGAACTTCAAGATATCTTTTATAAAAGGGATATGAAGATAGCTGATACCTTTTCAAACTACTATGGGAAAGAAGCGTCCTATAAAGACATGCAGCTAATGGTCTATTCATTAAAAGTATAGTAAAGGGGAAAGAAAAAGATAAGCTGTATTTAACAATGACAGTATACTAAGTAATATAAGAACTTTCACAATATAAAAATCCAAATTTATAAATAGAACAACTGCCGGGTATTTTCAGATAATGTTTTGAAAAGCCAGGCAGTTGTTTCTACTCATTCCACAATCCTGGAGCAGGCTGCCAATCAGATAAGAGCCGGATAAAAATCAAAAGGACTGCCGTAATTCAGAAATGTGCATCTTAACGTTGCAACATATTTCGCAGTGCAGTCTAATTTGAAAAATACGGTCTCCTTTAAGCTGGCTGGATTTTTCTGATTTCTATCAGAGCTATTGTATCTCTTAGGATTTTTCGCTACAATGTTATAAATGAAGCATTTCACTATAATATCTGTCACAGGAGATAATTATGCCCCAGTATGACCGCCACAAAAACAGAAATGTATATATTGAATTTATTGCAACAGAAGAATTTAAGGACTTTCCCCATCCTGAGCGTCTTACGCTGACTTTTGTTACGACTGGAAGTATAAATGGCGTGTTAAATAGCCGTCCTTTTAAGATTTCAGCACCGGGTATACTCTGCCTATCTGAGAGCGACATAATACAAATTGCTGAGAAGGAGAAGGTATCTGCCCAATCCTTTTGCTTTCATCCGGATTTTTTTAATACGGTAAGAGACGCTGATACCAAGGATGGTATTGCGACTAATTTGAGAATACAGACGGGGCTTTCTCTTTTTTGCAGGGATGAGAGGCATACGGGAATACCTGTTGTAACGGAGAAAGCATATCCGCATTTATTTGAATGGTTCTTTATTCTTGGAACGGAGGTTTATGCCCAAAGTGACGCGCTCTGGGCATGCAGAATTAAAAGGTATCTTATACAGATATTAGGGATGCTTGAGGAGCTGAACCGTCAAAGTGAGCAATCACCGGTTGATGAGGTTCTGGATTACATTTACACTAATTATCCCGATAAAATAACTTTGCAGGCGTTAACAAACTGCGCACATTTGAACCGTGTTTCTTTGAATAAATTATTTCAGGAAAGATGCGGTTGTACGGCTATGAATTATTTGCTGTTATACCGTCTGAAAATAGCGGGATATCTTCTGATTCATACCGATATGAGCTTGAATGAAATTGCCCGCTCTACCGGGTTTGAATACGATACCTACTTTATAAAACAATTCACATCAAAAAGAGGCATCTCTCCTACAGTATACCGGAACACCTCCAGAGAATATGCGGTACTTATGTGATGGTTAAAGCTTAAGCAGCAAATGATGATGAAAGACAAGAAAGTGCATACGGAGTGAATAAAAAATGGGGACGTATGGTTTGAATCGGCTTATTGCTGCCATCAATTCCCGGGGTTAGGAGACTGTGTGGAGAAAAATCTTATCAATTCTGTCTCCCGGTGGATACCAAGGCAATATTGCTATAGAAGGGTTTCATGACCCGGAATTTTGCGTTGACAGAGAGAGGTAAGGACAGATAAATGCTTTGAGATATCTGAAAGGCTGTAGAAGTGAGGTAGGAAGGTGATATAGTAATATAGCAAGATGATTCTGAACTTAATATATAATGAATTTTGAAAGTTCCTGAAAGCTATTCGCCTAAATTATTAATGATAAAAAGTATAAATATTGACCCCTATATATTTCAGCGTGAGGACACATAAATGTTCCCGCGCTTTCTGTTTGCTTCAACAGATAAAAGGACAATACCTCATTGTTCTTTCAAAAATGAGGTTGAGGCTGAAAAGCTTATTACCCCGTGATAAAATCAATCTGACAATAATGTATATATCTGAATGGCAGAGGAAGTTTAAGAGGATACCGGACTGCATTTTTACTATGATCAGATTGGAAAGGGGCGAAGAAATGAATAAGACAAAAGATATAACGGAAGAAAAATTAATAGAAGTACTAAAGGAATGGGGTATAGAAGGTGTTCCTGTTTCAATCTACCCTACAACATGGGACATTAATCAATCTTACATTTTAAAAGTATATGAGGAGCTGGAGGCACTGCAGAGAAATGTTATAACCATGAAGACTTTGCGTGGGGCTGGAGTTCTGGTACCG
This sequence comes from Bacillota bacterium, assembly GCA_023450835.1. GTDB lineage: Bacteria > Bacillota > Clostridia > Lachnospirales > Lachnospiraceae > Anaerocolumna. The sequence continues at coordinate 40,795 of JAEXGM010000126.1, forward strand.
GAAATAATGGAGTTGCTGGGTGGGAAAGCTTATGTTAAAAGAGATGATTATTACTATATCCTAACTACGAAACTACAGGGAGAAAGTGCAGCCAAACCAAGTTTATACAGCAATAATTGGTTCTTTTACTTTGGAACAATATTGGCAAAGCTGCACGTTGCCTTTTTGGAGTGTGAGAAACACGTCAGTTATTGGGATAACAGCTTACTTGAGGAAATGAACGGCTGGGTAAAGAAGAATTTAGCCGATTATAAGACGGAATATCCGGAAGAAAGCGATGTACAGGAAGCTATAGATGAGCTGGCCGCATTCTATGAGGATTTACCAAGACAGTTGATACACAGAGATGTCAATCTGGGGAATTTCCTGTTCCAAAAAGGTGAATTCTCAGGATACATTGATTTTGATTTAAGTCAGAAAAATATCCGCATTTTTGATTTATGCTACGTCCTCCTGGGGTTTCTTCTGGATGAAGATGGTCTAATGGAAGCTCATCGATGGTATGAAATTATCCGGCAGGTGGTTAGAGGCTATGATTCTGTAGGTATTCTTAATAAGAGTGAGAAAAGAGCCTTTGCCTGTGTAATGAAGAACATTGAATTGTTGTTTGCTGCTTATTTTTTAGGGCTGGGAGAGGCTGAATTGGCTAAAAATGCAGTGAATTTGTTCTATTTTGTTAAGAGAAATGAAGAAAAGATTTTATCTGCCTGCAACACACAGCTATAGTCCTGCTTCTTTCCCATTAGAAAAGATTTCCCTTAGATTAAATTTAGCTAAAAGAATAAAATTATAAATATGACATATAGTTGTCTTGTTTTGCTGCTATAATATAAATAGTGAATTCAAAACCATCATGCATTTTTCAAGCTTCTGCTATATCAGTCTCTTAATTAAGCCTGATTGAGCCCGGAGAATGCAAAGATGGTCATGAAGTAAAAGGGATTACAATTGCCGATTAACGGATGTCCATACAAAGTTTGGATTCAGAAAAGAGGGTATATGAAAATTGACCGGTTGATAGGAATTCTGGCAATACTGTTGCAGCAGGATAAGGTAACCTCTCCCATTCTGGCAGAGAAATTCGAAGTCTCCAGAAGAACCATCCACAGGGATATAGAGGATCTTTGCAAGGCCGGAATTCCCATTGTTACAAAACAAGGGATTGACGGCGGAATCTCCATTATGGATGGTTACAAGTTAGACAGGACGCTTTTAACAACTTCTGAAATGCAGGCGGTCCTAAAAGGACTGCAGAGTCTTGACAGTATCTCAGGCGGTAATAAGTATCAGACCCTGATGGACAAGCTGTCTGTCAATAATTCCGCCATTCTCGCAAACAATAATCACATTTTACTGGATCTTTCCCATTGGAATACCAAGACCCTTGCACCTAAGATAGAACAGTTTCAAGGTGCGATTGAAAATCATAACCTGGTATCTATCCGATATTATTCTCCAAGCGGAGACAGTGTGAGAACATTGGAGCCGTATCTGTTACTGTACCGGTGGCATTCCTGGTATGTCTGGGCATATTGCAGATTAAGAGAAGAGTTCCGGCTGTTCAAATTGGGCCGGATGGATGGATTAAAGATATTGGAAGAGAGATTTAACCCCAGGAAGGTGGAGGAGCCCATTGATACGGGAATGGGAACCTTTAATCAGGAAAATCTTCGTATCACGGCGGCCTTTGAAGAGAAGATGAAATGGCGCCTAATGGAGGAGTTCGACCTGGAGAAAATGAATAAGGGAGAAGACGGCAGGATTTATATAGAGTTTGTCTGGTGGGACAAGGAAGCGTTGTTCGGATATCTGCTGGGCTTTATGGAGACTGTTGAGATTATCAGGCCGAAGGAGCTGCAGGATGAATTCCTTGCTCTATTAGAACGAATAGCAGGGAAGTATAGAAAAAAACTATGAGTACATGTGGATTCGGCTTATGAATAGAGGTAAGCAGAAAAGTTAAGGTGACTGTGGCCAGTGGTTAAAGTTTCGATAAAAAGACGAAGAGTGTGAATTACTGGAAAACATAATTCACACGCATGATTGCACCTGTGAAATCTTCGGCCAAAACAGGAGGTTCAATGGAAAGGGCATGGATATTAATATGCATGAAAAAGAAGTAAAAGCCATCTTATCTGCCCAGAATGGCATGAATATTTACAGAGGATGTACCCATGGGTGCATTTACTGTGATGCAAGAAGCACTTGTTATCAGATGCAGCATGACTTTGAAGATATCGAGATAAAATCCAATGCGGCGGAGCTATTGGAAAAGGCTTTAAGAAGTAAACGGAAGAAATGCATGATTGGCACAGGAGCTATGAGTGATTCTTATCTTCACATTGAAAGCAAGTTAAAGCTGACCAGAAGATGCCTGGAACTAATCGATGAGTATGGGTACGGGTTGGCCATTCAAACAAAATCCGATTTAATTTTAAGAGACCTGGACCTGCTTAAAAGTATTAACCGGAAGGCAAAGTGCGTTGTTCAGATAACCTTAACTACCTATGATGAAGAATTGTGTGGTATCTTAGAGCCAAATGTTTCTTCAACAAGACAGCGGGCAGAGGTACTGAACATTATGAGGGATGAAGGTATTCCTACTGTTTGCTGGATGACGCCCATATTGCCATATATAAATGATACGGAGGAAAATATACAGGGGTTATTGGACTACTGTATCAGAGCTAGAGTATATGGAATTCTGTTCTGGAATGTAGGAGTGACCCTGAGAGACGGTGACAGGCAGTATTTCTATCAGCAGCTGGACAAACATTTTCCCGGGCTAAAGGAAAAGTATATAAAAACCTATGGGGATGCTTATGAGGTAATGTCTCCGAATAATAAATACTTGTCTGAACTGATAAGAATGAAATGCCGGAAACAGGGAATTGTCTGTGACACCAATAAATTATTTGAGTATATGCATCTGTATGAGGATAAGCAGGCTGGGGTACAGTTAAGTTTATTTGACATATAGGTAATGAGTCCTTTAAGGTGTTAAGATTCTGTGAAGCATCTTGTATATTCTGAAGTTATATGCTATTTTGAAACCATATCAATATTTAGAATATATAGCACAAAGGACAGGGGATTATGAAGTCAATAGGGGTCGTTATCTGTAATTATAACAAAGAAAAGTATGTATTGACCTGTATACAGGCAGTCTTGGAATCCACCATAAGGGATTTCGATATTTATGTAGTTGATAATGCTTCAGAAGATGGCTCGGCAGCGGCAATACGGGAGCGTTACGGCAAGGATGTTACGGTGATTGAAAATAAGGTTAACCTTGGGGGCTCCGGCGGCTTTAACACGGGAATAAAACTGGCAGTGGAAAAGGGATATTCCTATGTATGCTGTCTGGATAACGACGCCTTTTTGGACGAGCAGGCGCTGGCTTCCATGAAGAATTTTCTGGAAGAGCACAAAGATGTCGGCATGGTCGGTGCCAAGGTATACCATATGGACAATCCGGACTATATTCAGCAATTCGGACTGGAGATAGATTTTCATAATTGTCAGGCAAAAACTCTGTACGCAGATACGCTAGATACAGACGACATACCGGAAGTGGTTTATTGTGATACTGTTGCCGCATGTGCGGTAATGCTTCCGGCTGAGGTTATTAAGAAGGTTGGAATGATGCCGGAGGATAACTTTATCTATTGGGATGATATGGAGTGGGGGTATCGGGTTAAGCTGGCCGGACTTAAAGTTGCTGCTATCGGAAGTGCCAGAGCCGTGCATGAGATGGGCGCAAATAAAAGAAAAGAAAATACATTTCTAGAGTACTATATGTGGAGAAATAAGATTCATTTCTTCATGAAATATACCGGGGAACAGGACGCGGACCGGATGAGTATTATTATACTGCGTAACATGTTTTATGATATCTATGAAGCGATGTTTAAAAAGGAATATAACATCAGCCAGACTATCATTATAGCATTAAAAGATGTGATGGACGGAATACGGGGAAAAGCTCCGGAAGGAAGAATCTTTCCCAATGACGGCAATATGGGGGAGTTTGAGGAGTTCTTCCAAAAAGTGAACGCAATCAGGATACAGGGGGATGTCCAGTGGCTGGAATCTGCTTTGGAGGCTCTTTCCCTGCCTGTTGCCATAAAAGAAAACTCCGACAGTGCAGCCGTGAAAGTGCAGGTATGCGACTCAGTATTAGAAATAAAAGATTACAGAGAAGATACGGTTTATATAGATTATGATTTAAATATATTAAACAATAAGCCGGACGCTGAGATGGTAAAGAATTTTGAATTTGCCCAGGGTTTGTTCTTATACCTGAATCAGAGGATATTTTTGGACTCCGCAAGAAGAATACGATTGGATACGGTAAGCAAGGAACATACCCAATTATAAGTGGGAAATAGTGTTAGATGCATTTAAGAATTAAGGTATTGACATTGAGAGGAAAATCGAATAGAATCATGAAGGAAGCTTTGCCTGTTTCTGTATCAAACAGGCAAGGCTATTTTTTTTGTTTGTACAGTGAAGTTTAGCCCCATCCCACCTCGTACAGAACGGATTAAATAAACATGCACAAGGAATGAGGTAGATTATGAAAAGAATTTTTTATACGGAAATTGCCTATCTGTTAGGGATTTTCGAATTGGCACTGGGAACGGTCTTTATGGTAAAAGCCGACTTTGGAATGTCAATGGTGGTTGCACCGGCTTATTTAATATACCGTAAGCTTTCATTAACTTATAGTTTTATTACCTTTGGAATTGCAGAATACATTATGCAGGCCCTTCTGCTCTGTCTGCTGGTTCTGATACTTCGTAAGTTCAGAATATATTATTTGTTCTCCTTTGTTACCGCCCTCTATTATGGATTTATGCTTGACCTTTGTATGAGACTTATGAAAAGTTTTGCTGTTGCCTCATTTGCCGGCAGAGTTGCTTGCTTTGTTCTTGGTGTATCCCTATGTGCCAATGGTATTGCATTTATTTTCCGTACCTATGTTGCACCGGAAGTATATGAACTCTTTGTAAAAGAGGTTTCGAAGAAAATGAACATATCCATAACGAAGTTTAAAACAGGTTATGATATAACAAGCTGTATTATAAGTATACTATTATCTTTCTTATTCTTTGGATTTATGAAGTTTGTAGGAGTAAATGTCGGTACGATTATATGTGCGCTTACCTTTGGAAAAACAATCGGCCTGTTTGGAAAAGTCATGGATAAACATATGCAGTTTAAGGACGCACTTCCCCTTAGAAAGTATTTTGAATAATAAGTGCAGGGAAGAAAATCAGCTCTGTATGTTGCAGATAAAGAATAATGAAAGGAATTATTTAACGAAATAAAAGTATAAAGTCATTCAAAATCCTTGAAAGCTAAAGATTAACGTTTTCAGGGATTTTTGCATTTTACTATAGGAATTTGGAAGGAAAGTTTGCAGAAAAAATGCGATGTGTTATAATTGGAAGTATTAGCATATGAAAAGAAAGGGATTACGTAATGCTGGAAGTTAAATTCTATGAAACAATCCAGGATGAAAAATTTGGATTTGCAGTAATTCTGGCAAAAACACAGGGTAAATGGGTTTTTTGCAGGCACAGGGAACGCTGTACCTATGAATTCCCCGGAGGGCATAGAGAAAAAGGGGAAGATATCCTGGAGACGGCAAGACGAGAACTATACGAAGAGACCGGAGCACTGAAATTTCGCATTCAACCTATCGGTATTTATTCGGTAAGCCGTGAAGGAGAAGAGGAATCTTTTGGTATGTTTTACTATGCGGAAATTGAGGAGTTTGAGAAGGAACTCCACAGTGAGATAGAGGAGATTATACTCACAGAAGACTTTCCGGAGAGCTGGACCTATCCCCTGATACAGCCAAAACTGCTGGAATATGCGAAAACTGCCGGATTTATTTAGAGTTTTATATAAGGGATAATAACACAGGGCGGCGATACTTGTGAAAGGAGCTTTCTGATGCAAAAAAGACCTGAGATGATTCTCTTTGATTACGGGCAGACTTTAATCACAGAAGATAAATTTAATCCTGAAAAGGGGAATCAGGCACTTTTAGAGATGGCAGTTAAAAATCCGGATAAAGTGACCGCACGGCAAGTTCAGGAATTGGCGGATTCCTTGGGAAAAGACCTGGGAGATACACTGGCGGGCGAGGATAGGAATCACAAACTTCTGGATGTGACCCACCAGGCATTCAATCGTTATTTATACGAATATTTTGGAATTGAATTTGATGAGAGTCCTGAGTATTTGGAATGGGTATTCTGGAGTAATGCAGCACCGGGACATCGGACGAAGAATATTGAGAAGCTGCTTTCCTTCCTTTACAAAAGAGGTATACGAACAGGGGTTGTCAGCAATATGATGAATACATCCAGGTCTCTTTCAAGAAGACTTTGTGAACTCCTGCCGGAGCATCATTTTGAATTTATCATAGCTTCCGGTGATTACATGTTTCGAAAGCCCCACCCACGAATCTTTGAACTGGCACTTACTAAAGCGAAGCTTTCTCCCGATAAGGTATGGTTCTGCGGAGATAATCCGGTCTGTGACATAGAAGGAGCATACCGGTCCGGTATGACACCTGTATGGTATACAGCCTATATTGAAGGAGATTATAGAGTTCCTGATGACGGTACATATCTTCATGTCGAGGACTGGGAAGACTTAATCGGCATACTAGAATAAGGGTAAGTATATTGCTTTTGCATATTTGGGACCAATAATAGCGGCATATATTTAGAATTAACTATATAAGTTGGAGAGAAGCGGATGGAGCAATTCAGGATAATCATTGATACAAAGGATTATAATCAAACAGATAGTAGATGAAGAAACGGGACTTATCGTGGTGAAGGAATCCATTGAGTATATCGGGAAAGCGGAAGAAGTTCGAAAGGGCATGTATGATGACATATTGGATATGGTTTCTTATTATTATATCTGTCAGGTAGAGAAAGAAATTGCCCAGAGAAATCTGGATGATTATGAAAAAGAATACGATTACAATCTTGTATATGTGTCCTTGTCAGAAGCCATACAAAATAACGAAAAGATATCTGAAATTAAGGATATTCCATGGATAATCAGGGATACTGCTGTAATGCGGGAGTTGCTAAAAGAGGAAAGTTATGTTATATAATATTTTAGGTTCCATGTGAAAATTAAAATACCCAAATTAAGTGTTTGTAATATAACTTATCAGAAATTGCTATTTAAATTTCTGATAAAAGGCGCTGTTTTAGAAAGAGAGATTTAAGATGAAAAGGCAAATTAGTCTTGATGAAATATCCGACGGGGGCTTATATGGCAGTGAGGATCTTGTGGAAGTCAGCTGTAATGGCTGTAAGGGAAGAGCATCCTGCTGCCACGGTATGGGGAAATCCATCGTTTTGGACCCCTATGATATATACCGGCTGACAACAAATCTGAAACTTTCCTTTGAAGGATTGTTAGCGGACAAGCTTGAGCTGAGTCTGGTGGATGGTATAATTCTTCCCAATCTCAGGATGATTGGTGCAAAGGAACAGTGTGCTTTTTTAAATATTGAGGGAAAATGCAGCATTCACGGACACCGTCCCGGTATATGCAGAATATTTCCTTTAGGAAGAGTATATGATAACCATAGGTTTCAGTACTTTCTTCAGATTAATGAATGTGTGAACGCCAGCAGGACCAAAGTAAAGGTCAGTAACTGGATTGATACGAAGGATTTAAAAGAAAATGAGAAGTTTCTCATTGACTGGCATTATTTCTTAAATGATGCAGAAGAAGCAGTGAAAAAAGCAGCAGATGAGGTAACGGTAAAGAATATTAATCTATGTATCTTAAATCTTTTTTACCTGAGACCATATGATGCAGAAAAGGGCTTTTATCAGCAATTCCAGGAAAGACTGGAAAAGGGGAAAGAATTATTAGGTATCTCTTAATCAGATATAAAAACAGATACCAAATTTGCTGAGAAACATGGTATCTGCTCTGGTTATTTTTGTATGGATTACAGTTGCATATTAAACCTTTTCGTGAATATCAAATCTTCGATTTGATATTCCTGAATCCGTAGTTGAAAAAACTGTCTTTTGTTTTTTCAACCTAGCCTCTGAACTGTGACATAATGCCTGCAACTTCATCAACATGCTCATCCTTTAACAGAGAAGTCATTTTGGAGATATAAGAGGCCATGTAATCGGCATTGAAGGTGTTGTCAGCTTGCTTTTCAAAGCCCTCCAATAACAAAGCCTTTGCTTCTTCCAGCTTCTCCTCCTTTACTCTTTCAAGGATAAAATTATAAAATTTTTCTTGTCCTTCGTGCATAGTATGATCCTTTCATATTCATTAAGTTGAGTGTGTAAAAATCAGAAAGATAATTTTACCACACAGGTTTGTGCCTGCTAAATCCACGCGCAGACCTGCAGCGCGCTGGAAAGGGTATAGCCGTTAGTGGGGTATATTGTAACATAAGAAAAGCCCGGTGTATAGGGTGTTTCATAAATAATATTGATACAAGGAGACAATTCATGAACAGAGAAAAACTAGAAGAAAAATTAAAAGAATATCATCAGGAACATTTATTACTGTACTACGATAAGCTTGACAATAAAGGGAAAGAAGCACTGGCGGCACAGATTGAAAAAGTTGATTTAAATATTTCCGCACTTATTCATAAGGACAATGGTCTTGCAGGAGAGGGGATTATTGAACCGCTTTCCGGAATGGAGAGAAAAGAGATTAATGCCAGAAGGGATGAGTTTGAAGCAGCCGGCATCCAGGCAATACAGGAGAAAAAAGTAGGGGCTGTTTTACTGGCAGGAGGTCAGGGGTCAAGGCTTGGCTGTGACGGACCTAAGGGCAAGGTAGACATTGGAGTTACCAAAACACTATATATCTTTGAACTGCTGTTTCAAAATGCGCTGCAAGTGGTTGAGAAGACCGGTGCCTGGATTCCTTTTTACATTATGACCAGCGATAAGACTCACGAAGAAACCATCGAATTCTTAAAAGAAAACCAATACTTTGGCTATCAGGAAGACTATATTACTTTCTTTATGCAGGAAATGACACCGTCCGTAGATTACGAAGGAAAGCTTTTAATGGAAGCACCTGATAGGCTGTCCCTGTCCCCCAACGGAAACGGCGGCTGGTTCTCTTCCATGGTAAAAGCAGGACTTTTAGAGGATGTACAATCCAGAGGAATTGAGTGGCTGAATGTCTTTGCCGTAGATAATGTATTACAAAGAATAGCAGACCCCGTCTTTGTGGGTGCCACTATTCTGACAGGTAAGGACAGCGGAGCAAAGGTGGTTAAGAAAGCAGAGCCTGCGGAACGCGTGGGAGTTTTATGCAAGAAGGACGGAAAGCCATCTATCGTAGAATACTATGAGATGACACCGGAAATGCTTCATGAGAGAACACCGGAAGGCGAACTCAGTTATTCCTATGGAGTAATATTGAACTATCTTTTCAAACTGGATAAATTAATTCATATATTAAATACCAATCTGCCGATTCACGTTGCCGAGAAGAAAATTCCCTATGTCACTCCCGACGGAGAATACATTCACCCAAGTGAGCCCAACGGTTACAAGTTTGAGGAACTGGTGCTGGATATGATTCCGCTCTTTGAGGACTGTCTGCCATTTGAAGTTGTCAGAGAAGAAGAATTTGCTCCTATTAAGAATGCATCAGGGGCTGATTCACCGGATTCGGCAAGAGAACTGCTAAAACTGAATGGTATCGTTCTCTAGAAGGTTATTAAAATGACTCTTTTAGAACGGTTTAGATAATAAAAAGCAGCCGGATATTTTTAAGCGAGTGTAAGATGCGCTATAAAGATATCCGGCTGCTTTTTTATTAGATAAGATAAACTGGCTATTGGATATTAAACCACATAGCTGGAATTGCTGTAAATTCATCGCTGGTCACATCATAGCCATAATCCATGACCAGGCCTTTATCGGTAATAAATGCAGCACTGTCAGGAGAACCGCCGGGGGAGCGCAGCCAGCTTCTGCCCTTTAAGCCTTTGAAGATTGTATTGTAAGTTTGTGCTTCGTCGATGCTCAATAAGAATAAATAATCGGAAGTATCGTTACCGCCTGCTGTACTGTATTTCGCATTGGCGCTATTGCTTACAGTGGTCTGAATTATATTTTTAAGTTCTTCCGCTGAAAAAGTCGCATTTAAGAAGTCATTGTTTAGATACTTGCGAAGGTCGGAGTTTTCCCAGGCTGCATTACTTGCATCACTGCTGTAGGCCCTTTTGGATAGAGCAGCTTTCTTTAACAGTAAGACTTTCGTATCCTCCACTTTTAAAACTTTCCAGTTATATTTGCCGATTTTTACTACACTGATACCTGGTCTGGCATTTTTAAGAACCTGCTTTAATGCCGCTACTTTTTTAACATCACTTTCTTTATAGTCGCCGGATGCATAAAAAGCTTTCTTTGCCTGCTTATAATCGCCCTTTGCTTCGTAATCCAATCCCAGCATATACTGGCATTTCATAACTTTATCCTTTGTGTCCTTATAATCACCGGAGTGGTGATAGAATTTCAAGGCATATTTATAGGCATCTGCGCTATAAAGGACATTTCCGATGTTGTATTTGGCGACCGGAGAAATGCCGATGAATACAAGAATGATAATGCCAAATAATATAACACCGACTGTTCCAAAAAATCTCCTGGCACCTTTGTTTACAAGGCGGTTACTCAGGTTATCACATTCAAGAGCCTGTCTGTCCGAGTCCAGGTATCCTTCTGTTTTGCGGAATTCCGTAGCTGCCAATTTATAATCATCGGCGTTTTTTGCGGAGCCTTTTTTAAGTGAGGCATAATCATAGATTTTCTTTATTAAATTCTCATTTGTCTGCTTTGCCGACTGTTTGCACAGCTTGACATATTCTTCGCTGTCTTTATAGTCTCCCAGTTCGGCAAATTTATTGGCGGTACTTAGATATATTTCAGCCTTGGAAGGTGTAGTATTCATGCACTCCAGACTTGCAAGCATGCCAATAAGCTTCTGGTAGCTTTCCTCTTTTCGCAGTTCTTCCTCGTTTATATCGGGGGTTTCTAAGTTTTCTGTGTTCTCCATATTTTCCATATAAGAATCCTGTTCCATCCTTTATTATTTACTTTTGTAACCAGATGTTTTTAATCATGATATTATAAACGTATAGTGTAATATTTTAATGTATCTGATTTTTACAACATATATTATCCCATTGACAGCCAGAAGTAAATACAAAAAGCTCTGTAATTTCTTAATTATTTTTAAGAAATTGCGGGTTTTAAGAATTAATAGCCGTATTTGTTTTAGGAATATGGATTACTTTAGAAACTATGGTATATTTATGATATTAATTACAGAAGAGAGTGTGGCTGTTAAAATGGAAGACATCATTACTCAATTGGGAACCTGTATGGCTTGATGCTCATGAATCACATATTACAAGAAGAATGGCAGTTCAGTTAAAAAATAATTGACAGAAATAAATAGAATGCTATAATGATAGCAATAACATAAGAAAAGCTATGACGGAAACGAGTAAGCTGAGGAAAGTATACAGAGAGAAGAACATTAGGTGGAAGTTCTTTATACGGAATACAGCCCAAAACCATTCCCAAGCTGCAATGCTGAAACATTGTTTTACAATTACTATGTGTTGCCGTATTTCTGCGTTAAAGAATAGGATTTGATGGAATCCGAAGTGAAAAGTTAAGGTGGAACCGTGCATTTGATTTAATGCACCCTTATATAAGCGGCTATTATACCGTTTATGCAAGGGTGCTTTTCTTATGTTAAAAAAACTCATAAAGGAGACCATAAGAGATGAAAGCAGCAGAGAAAGACGGTTCTGTCAGGGAGTATGATTTTACAGAGAAAGAAGGAAGAGAGGCATATTGGCTTACGGCCGCACAGGTTCTGGCCCAGGCGGTAAAGCGGTTATATCCCGAAGCCAAATGTGCCGGTTTTCAGACGGAAGAGGAAGGCTTTTATTACGACTTTGCTTTTGGCACAGTTTTTACAATGGACGGACTGGACCCTGTGGAAAAAGAAATGAAAAAAATCGTAAATGAAAACCTGCCGTTAAAGAGTTTTATCCTGGGCAAAAAAGAAGCCATAGATTATATGCTGCAAAGACAGGAGCCCTATAAGGAAGAGATTATCAGAGAAAGTTCGGAGGAAGAAGTTATACTTGTAAGACAGGGGGAATATACAGACCTCTTTGCAGGGGCGTATGTGGTCAGCACAGGATTAATTAAAGCTTTTAAGCTGACCTTGGTAGCAGGAGCCTACTGGAGGGGGAAGGAAGAAAATGAAATGCTGACCAGAATATACGGGACAGCTTTTCCGAAGGCCGGTGACTTGGAAGAATATCTTGCGAAAATAGAAGAGGCCAGGAAGCGAGACCACAGAAAGCTCGGTAAAGAACTGGGGCTCTTTGCGATAATGGAAGAAGGACCGGGCTTTCCCTTCTTCCTGCCAAAGGGTATGGTATTAAAGAATCTCCTGACAGACTATTGGAGAAAAGTACACAAAAGAGAAGGGTATGTAGAAATATCTACGCCGATTATGCTTGAGAAAGGTTTATGGGAGACTTCCGGCCATTGGGAGCATTATAGTGAAAACATGTATCTGTCTTCTATCGATAAGTCAGACTTTGTAATCAAGCCTATGAACTGCCCTGGCGGAATGCTGGTATATAAAATGCAGCCTCGTTCTTATAAAGAGCTTCCTGTCAGAATGGGAGAATTGGGGCTCGTACACCGGCATGAGAAGTCCGGAGCGCTGCATGGACTTATGCGGGTTCGGATGTTTACACAGGATGACGCCCATATTTTTATGACAGAGGAGCAGGTAAGAGAAGAAATAAAAGGAGTAATCGGTCTGATAGATGAGGTATACGCTAAGTTTGGATTTTCTTATCATGTGGAGTTATCTACAAGACCGGAGGAGAGTATAGGCAGTGAGGAAGACTGGGAATTAGCTACGGAGGGCTTAAAGAATGCATTGGAAGAACTGGGAATGGCATACCTTGTCAATGAAGGAGATGGTGCCTTCTATGGGCCCAAGATTGACTTTCACCTGGTGGATTCCATGGGGAGAACCTGGCAGTGCGGAACGATTCAGCTGGACTTTCAACTTCCCCTGCGTTTTCAGGCAGAGTATACGGGAGCAGACGGGCTAAAGCATCGCCCGATTATGCTGCACCGAGTAGTGTTTGGTTCCATAGAGCGCTTTATCGGTATCCTCATAGAGCACTATGCCGGCAGATTTCCTTTGTGGCTGGCCCCGGTTCAGGTGAAATTGCTGCCGATTTCCGAACGTTTTCTAGCCTATGCAGAAAGTATAGAAAAGGAGTTATCCGGGGTTGGAATACGCTGTGAACTGGATAGCAGGGCAGAAAAGATTGGCTATAAGATCAGAGAAGCCCAGCTTGACCGGGTTCCCTATATGCTGATTGTCGGGCAGAAGGAAGAAGAAAGCCGCGGAGTATCTGTTCGAAAGAGAGACAGCGGTGATTTAGGGCAAATGGAGCCGGAAGCTTTTATCAGACTGCTTCAAGAGGAACTTCAGGAGGATAACAGAAAGGGGGAGAAGGCATGAAAGCAACAATCGCTTATCTGGCGGATACCAATACAGAGAATTATGGAAAAGGATTGATGCTTGCCGCCCACAGAATCGGCGGGATGGGCTTTGAAGCAGCGAGGCTGCCAATGCATGTATCCTTAAAACAGCCATTTTCTATACCGGATTTAAAGAAGATAGAATCTTTTTTTGATGATTATGCTAAGAAACTCGCACCTATAAGCCTTATCTTTGATTCATTGGATCTCTATGAAAGCAAGGTATTCGGATACGAGTCCGGTTGTCTGGCTATGAAAATCAGACCAAATAACAGACTTAAAAATCAGCAGGAGGAACTGTTTAAGGCTTTAGAGGAAGGCTTTGGGCATTGCCCGGCAGAGCATGACGAAGACTATTGTTTTCATATGACTGTTGCCATTGGAGGGAGTCCGTTTGGAGCTTATAAAATGGCATATGAGAAAATGAAGGTCCCGGCATATGCGGGGGAGGCTCTGTTTGACAAACTGGGATTATTTTATTACGATGATGATGAAATAAGACCGGGGACATATTTTTGTTACAAGTCAGTGAAGCTTTCCTCCTAAGAATAAACGAATTAATCGTGTTACTGCTGCTGATAGTTCTTGCAAAGATTTGGGATATGGGTTAAAATGACATTAGAATCACACGTATATTTTATCCTGCATTCCGAAGTTTGCAGGTCTTGAAAGGGGTTTGGCTGTTATATGAGACGAAGGCATGTTATAAATGCGTAGCATCGGCTATCGCATTTTAATAAAATAAAATTGTTATAGCCGCTGCTGTTCCTAATAGCAAATATTTTAGGAGGGCGCAATGAGCTATAGAAGAGCAGAGCAGATTCTGCCAAATGAAATTATAGAATTGATTCAAAACTATGTGGATGGGGAATGTATTTATATTCCGAGAAAAGAGAATTCCAGAAAGAACTGGGGTGAGAACACCAGTATCAGAGAAGAGTTAAAAGAACGGAATCTTTGTATTTACCTTGATTACCAAAGGGGAATGAAGGGGTCAGAGATAGCGGAGAAGTATTTCCTGTCTGTAAAGAGCATACAGCGTATCATAGGTCAGATGAAATGATAAAAAGGGTATAGAATGAGACTATACCCTTTTTTTATTGTATAAAGAATTTAACGTACTTTGAAATTAGCCTTCTGAAAGAACAGAAAAAAATTTCGAAGATATGGCATTTTGCAGAAATAATAGCGGATTAAATGACAGGTTATTGACATTTATTTTGAAAATTGATAAATTTGCAATATAATTTACGAGGTGAAAACGATGGATTCAATTGATATGGAAATTATTGAACTTCTTCAGGCCAATGGAAGAGCATCCATTTCAGAAATCGGCAGCAGGATAAATCTTTCTGTTTCCGCCGTAGGAGAGCGTATCAGGAAGCTTGAGAAGTCTGGAATTATTCAGCAGTATACGGTGATTCTCGATGGGAAGCTGTTTAAGAAGGAACTGACGGCATTGGTGTTTATCAGTCTGGAGACCCCAGGATACATTGACGGTTTTTTAAAATTCGTAGAGGAAGAAAATGATATCCTGGAGTGCCATTATATTGCGGGAAACTACGACTATGTAATAAAAATTGTGACAAACAATCCGACCACACTGGAAGGACTTCTCAATAAGATTAAGAGCGTACCGGGTATTATCAAAACCTACACCAATGTTGTATTGAAGACGGTGAAGAATAAATATTCCGTGGTTCCGTCGGAACTGCCGGAAGATAGGTGAAAAAATAAAAGGAGGTTTTATATGGTTATTGGTGTTGTAAAGGAAATCAAAAACAATGAGAACAGAGTAGGTCTAACGCCCGCAGGCGTGAGCATCCTGACAAAACTGGGACACAGGGTACTGGTTGAGACAGGAGCAGGGGAAGGCAGCGGCTTTACGGACGGAGAATATGGGACAGCCGGTGCGGAACTTATCAATACAAGCAAGGAAGTCTTTGACCAGGCCGAGACAATTGTAAAAGTGAAGGAACCCCTGGCCTCTGAGTATGATTTCTTTCATCCGGGGCAAAATTTGTATACCTATCTGCATCTTGCACCCAATGAACCTTTAACCCGTGCACTGCTTGAAAGGCAGGTTACAGGAATTGCTTACGAGACAGTGCAGCTGGATAACGGAATGCTTCCGCTGCTGGCTCCCATGAGTGAAGTGGCAGGAAGGATGTCAGTTCAGATTGGAGCCACGCTGCTTCAGAAATACAATGGCGGAGCCGGTATCTTACTGGGAGGTGTTCCGGGAGTAAGACCTGCCAAGGTTGTTATTATCGGCGGAGGTGTCGTAGGCACTAATGCAGCCAAGATAGCAGCGGGAATGGGAGCCAATGTTACGGTTCTTGATATTAATGTACAGAGGCTTTCCTATCTGGACGATATTTTCGGCGGCCGTGTAGGCACACTTATTTTTAATTCTTATAATGCAGCGGAAATGGTAAAAGAAGCGGACCTGCTTATAGGAGCGGTACTGGTAGCCGGTGCCAGCGCACCGAAGACAGTTACGGAGGAAATGGTAAAGAGTATGAAGAAAGGTTCCGTTATCGTTGACGTTGCCATCGACCAGGGTGGTTCTATTGAGACCATTGACAGGGTTACCACTCATGATAACCCATGTTATGAAAAATACGGAGTTATACATTATTCCGTAGCCAATATGCCGGGAGCAGTGCCAAGAACCTCCACTCTTGCCCTTGAAGCGGCTACCCTGCCATATCTGGTAGAGATTGCTGAAAAAGGGGTGAAAGCAGCACTTACAGAGAATACAGCTTTAAGAAAGGGACTGAATACAATTCACGGCAAACTTGCCTGTGCTTCTGTAGGAAAGAGTCTGGGGATTGCATATTCCTCACCGGAAGAGCTGATAGGAGAATTATAATAGGCAGTTAAGACTGCATTCATAGAATATATGAAATTGAGATAAGGGTAATAGTTTAAGACTATGCCCTTATTTTTTTGTAATCGGAAAGTAAATCTTTTCACACCCAGGGTGCAAATAATTATTTGAGGCCCTTGTAGCATTTATCTATAATAAAGATATCAACAAAACAAGCACCGAGAGGAGAAGTATTATGGCGAAACTAAATGTATTATTAGTATGCGGTTCAGGAGCTTCCAGCGGGTTTATGGCAGCCAATATCAGAAAAGCAGCAGCGGCAAGAGGGCTTGATATTATAGTCAATGCCAGAAGCGAATCAGAAATTGAGAATTATATCGATGAAATCGATTGCCTTATGGTAGGCCCGCACCTGGCATATTTATTGGAGGAAGTAGACGAAATTGTTGGAGATGCTAAGGTAAAGGTCGCGTTGATGAGACCGGATTATTATGCTGTTTTAAACGGAGAAAAGGCATTGGAGCATATTTTATCAATTATGGAATAAGGAAGGAGAACATCAATGAAAGGCTTAGTAAACTGGCTTGAGAATAGCTTTGCACCAAAAATGAGTAAGGTCAATAATAACGTGTGGGTAGTTACGCTGAAAGATTCCATTATGCAGACACTGCCCTTTATATTGCTTGGTTCGGTATTCTGCCTGTTGGCAATATTGAATAATTACTTTCCTGCATTACCTTCCTTCTGGACGCCCTTTGGCTGGACAATGGGGAAAATATCACTGTTTGTAGCTTTTTTAATTCCCTTTAACTTAATGGAAAAGAAAAAGCTCAGAAAACAAAGACTCATCGCAGGTATGACCGGCATGGTACTGTATCTGATGGTTATAACTCCTCAGGTCATTCTTGGCGGAACACCGGGCTTTGACCACGATGCTTTAGGTGCAGGCGGTATGTTTATTGCTATTTTCTGCGGTATTTTTACCGGAATTATAATGGGTGTTTTTGGTAAATTTTCTTTCTTTAAGCAAGATTCTGTTATTCCGGATTTTGTCAGAAGCTGGTTCGACTCCATGCTTCCCATCGGAATCGTAATAGTAGTGGGATGGATTGTAGTACTGATTATGAATATAGATATTTATAATATTATTCTTTCAATTTTCATGCCTTTGGCAGGCTTTATGGAAACACCTTACGGATTCATGATAGTTATGTTTGTATATTGCTTCCTGTACTCCATGGGAATATCCAGCTGGGTACTGACTCCGGTCACCAAGCCGGTACTGTTAGCAGCTATTACGGCAAATGTAGGAATTGCAGCCGGCACAATAGTGGGAAAAGATTTAAATGTAGTAACCTCCGAAGTAATTTATTCTGCTTATCTGTGGGTAGGCGGTATCGGTTGTACTCTTCCTTTGGTAATTATGATGGCACGTTCAAAGAGCAAATCATTAAATGCATTGGGCAAAGCCTGCATCGTTCCCGGAATCTTTAATATAAATGAACCCGTTGTATTCGGCGCAATTGCCTGGAATCCGCTTATGATGTTTCCGATGTGGCTGCAGGGACTTATTCTGCCTCTTATCGTGTGGATTTTTACAAAAGTAATTGCATTTGCACCCATACCTAATATGGTATTTGATATGTGGTATTGTCCGTTCCCTCTGTCTACCTGGATTCTTACCAGAAGCATTGCAGGAATTATATTAGTATTAGTAATAGTAGCGGTCTCAACTATAATTTGGTTCCCGTTCTATAAAACATATGAGAAACAGAAGATAAATGAAGAGGTAATAGCTGACAAGAAGGAGCAGGCATAATGAATGAAGAAAAAATAGTTGGTGCAGCGATGAGTATCATCATCAGTGCCGGAGATGCCAGATTATATGTGACAGAAGCATTGAATGCTATTTCTGCCGGAGATTTTGCACTGGCAGGTCAAAAATTAAAAATGGCACAGGAAAAAATGACGGAAGCCCATGCAGTTCAGACGGAAATGATTCAGGGTGAAGCCAGGGGTGAGAGCATTGGTTATTCTCTTTTATTTACCCATGCCCAGGATACCCTGATGACCATAGGCAGTGAACTGAATCTTGGAAAGCAGCTATTTAAATTATTCGAGGCAGTGGATAAAAGATTGGAAAGGCTGGAAAAAGGAGAATAGAGATATGGGTATGAATCAGAACAAAGGCTTTAAGAAAGATTTTTTCTGGGGAGGTGCAGTAGCGGCGAACCAGTGTGAAGGCGCCTGGCAGGAAGGCGGAAAGGGCTGGTGCGTTGCAGATATTAATCTTTTCCGTGAAGACATTCCATTAAATAAAAAGTATAACGAAGAAATCACAACAAAAGAAATCCTTGAGGCGATGGAAGACAGGAACGGAGTCTATCCCAAAAGGTGGGGAATTGATTTTTACCATACCTTCAGGGAAGATTTGAAATTACTAAAAGGCCTTGGTATGAATTCCTTTCGTACCTCCATTAATTGGGCAAGAATATTTCCAAATGGTGATGAAGAGCAGCCCAATGAAGAAGGACTGAAATTCTATGATGAGCTGATTGATGAGATTATTGCGAATGGTATGGAGCCGCTTATAACAGTATCCCATTATGAGATGCCTTTGAATCTGACCTTAAAATATAAAGGCTGGTATTCCAGAGAAGTGATTGATTTCTTTGTACGGTATTGCCAGGTGCTGATTGACCGCTATAAAGGCAAGGTGAAGTATTGGATTCTTGTAAATCAGATCAACCTGATTGTACATGAATCTTTTAACCACCTGGGAATTGCTGAGGATAAGGTGGACAATCTTCTGGAAGCAAAATACCAGGGAGTGCACAATGAGATGGTCGCTTGTGCAAAAGCTACGAAGTATGCCAGAGAAGCGGATAAGAATGCCCGAATCGGAATGATGTTCTGCGATGGCATCAGTTATGCGGCAACCTGTAAACCGGAAGATGTACTGGCCAATTATAAACGGAATCAGATGGAATACCTCTATGGCGATGTGCTGTTAAGAGGAAAGTATCAGGGTTATGCCTTCCGCTACTTTGATGACCAGGGAATTCATATTGAATTTGGTGAAGGTGATGAGGAGGTATTAAAGAACACGGCTGACTTTATGGCTATCTCTTACTATTATACCAGAATCTGCGATGCGGAAAGTATGAAAAAGAAGAAAACCTCATATGATAATCCTTATATTAAATCCAGTGACTGGGGCTGGGGAATTGACCCTGTCGGCTTAAGGACAAAGCTGAATATGTATTATGACAGGTACCAGATGCCGATTATGATAGCGGAAAATGGTCTTGGCAGCTTTGATAAACTGGAAGAGGACGGCAGCATTCATGATCCTTACCGCGTGGACTACTTAAGAGCACATGTTGAACAGATCAGAGAAGCGGTATTGGACGGAGTGGATGTAATAGGCTACTATCCCTGGGGACCCATTGACATTGTAAGCTGCTCTTCGTCGGAAATGAGCAAAAGGTATGGTTTTATCCATGTGGACTTGGATAACTACGGCAAAGGCTCCGGTAAGAGAAGGTTTAAGGACAGCTATGACTGGTATAAAAAGGTGATTGAAACCAACGGAGAGATATTAAATTGAATAAGAAAAAAGCCGCAGTTTTATTTGTGATAGGTGCCGCCTGCATGTGGGGGACACTGGGGGTTACCGTAAGAATTCTCTCAGGCTTTGGATTCTCCGCTATTCAGATAGTGGCAGCCAGACTGGCAGTTTCTGCGGCACTGCTGGGAATCTATTTGTTAGCCACCGATAAGACCAGGCTAAGAATTGAGAAGAAGGATATTAAGTGGTTTATAGGGACCGGAATATTTAGCATGCTATTTTTTAATACCTGTTACTGCCTGACGGTGTCTAAGACTTCCTTATCCGTAGCAGCCGTTCTCCTTTATACCTCACCCATATTTGTTACCGTTCTGTCTGCAATTATATTTAAAGAAAAGATTACCCGCAAGAAAACGCTTGCAATGCTGTTCTCGGTTGCAGGGTGTGCGCTGGTATCGGGGGTGTTTCAGGGGAATTCCGGAAAAACTCCTGCTATAGGTATTATACTGGGAATCTGCGCGGCTTTTGGATATGCCCTGTATGGTATTTTCGCAAAAATACTGGTTCAAAAATATCACTCTCTTACCATTTTATTCTATACTTTTTTATTAGCCGGACTGGGAGGAGTATTCATCGGTGACACTCCTAAGATGATACGTATTATGATGAATGCTCCCGTTTCCGTACCCGCTGTCATAGGAACGGCGCTGCTTTGCAGTGTGATACCCTATATACTATATACCACGGCGCTAAAGCACATTGAAGCCAGCAAAGTATCCATAGTAGCATCGATTGAACCGGTGGTGGCCACAGTGCTTGGTGTTCTGGTCTTTCGGGAATCGCTGACACTTACCGGTGTGGCAGGAATATTATGTGTTTTGGCTGCTATTGGTATACTCAATATGGGAGAGTAAGCCAGGAAAAGGATGGTCAGTATGAAGAGCAATTGTGTGCAGTTAATTAAAATCATGATGGATTATGGAGACTGGATAACTGCCGGTCATCTGGCCAGCGAGTTAAATGTATCGGAGCGGAGCGTAAAAAGCTATATTGCAGAGATAAACTATCAGGAAAAGGAACTGATTGCTTCATCCAGAAAAGGCTATTTTCTGGAGGCGGAAAGAGCGGCAAAAGTTCTGGATAATAACAGCCGGAAACTTCCCCAGACTTCCAAAGAAAGAGTGAACTTCTATATTACAAGACTTTTAATGGGAGATGCAAGCGGAGACAAAAAAACAGACCTGTATGATTTGGCAGATGAGATATTTGTAAGCTTTGAAACTGTCAAGAAAGATATCCCCAAGGTAAAAAGCAAACTCATGGAATACGATCTTGTTCTCTCTACTTCCGGCTCCGCTGTTTCTCTGGAAGGGGAGGAACTGGATAAAAGAAAGCTTTTGAGTGCAATTCTATACGAAGAATTTAATCATAATGTTATGAGCCTGGAAATTCTGGAACGGGAATTTCCGGGCTATGACCTGGAAGTACTTCAGGGAATTATACGTAAGGAATGTAAGAAGTTCCATTATTTTATCAATGAATATGCACTTTTAAGTCTGGTCCTTGATATTGTAATCGGTATGGACCGGATTAAAAAAGAGAGGACCTTTGGGCAATTCAGAAAAGAAAGAATAAGTTTCGGCATCAGAGAACAGGAGCTGGCACAGAATATTGCAGCTTTGATAGAAACCAACTACCGGATTCGTTATAGTCCCGTTGAGTTGGAAGAACTGACAATCATTCTGTTGAGCCATCTGATGAAGGTGGATTATACGGTCCTGACTACCGAGAATATCGAGAATGTTGTTGGGAAGGAATGTATCTCAATTGTAAAAGAAATCTTGGGATTACTGAAAAGAACGTACTTTATCGATACCAACAACAAAGATTTTATTATAAAATTTACACTTCATATAAAGAATCTGCTGGTCCGCCTGGAGAGCGGGTATACAACAAAGAATCCCCTGCTGGACCACATAAAGAACACCTGCCCGCTGATATTTGAGTGTGCTGTTGAAGTTGCGGACAAGTTGAGGCAGCTTACCAAATACGATATAAAAGAAGATGAAATTGCGTATATTGCCCTCCATATCGGAGGCAATTTAGAGACACAGAAGTCCCGCAGAAAAATTGTAAGCTGTGTTATTTTGTTTCCCCAGTATTACGATTACTCCGGTAAACTGGTGGAGAAATTAAGAGAACATTACGGTGAAAGGCTGGATATAAAAACCGTAATCACTTCTGCGGAGGAAATAAAAGAGGCTGCCAAATCCGATCTGATTATTTCTACGATTCCCATTAGCGGAATCCTATACAGTGAATGGGTTATGATAACACCATTTCTGAACAGCCGGGATTTTCAGGAGATAGAAGAAAAGATATTAAAGATTAATCTTAGAAAAAATAAGGCTAGGTTAAAGAAGCATTTAATGGAGATTTCCAATCCGAAATTATTCTTTAAGAACCTGGATTTAAAAAACAGGCAGGAAGTTCTGCGTTACCTGACAGACGTCATGATACAGGAGAATTACGTATCGGAATCCTATTATGAGGAAGTCTTTGACAGGGAAAAGCGGGCCTCTACCGCATTCGGGCATATTGCTGTGCCTCATTCTATGAAGATGAATGCCCGTAAAACGGTTCTGGCTGTTTTAATTAATGAGAAGAAGCCGATTAAATGGGAAGGGCATTATGTAAATATTGTCCTGCTGTTTGCCATAAATGAAGATGAAAGAGAAATCTTTCATGATGTGTACGATAATTTAATTGTTCTGCTGTTGGAAAAAAAGAATGCGGCAATGATAACCGGATGCAATACGTATATTGAGTTTATCGAGGCCATAGTGGAATGTTTTAATTGAGGAAGGAGGAAAAATAATATGAAACAATTTGATTATATAATTACGGAACCTGTAGGAATCCATGCAAGGCCGGCCAGTATATTAGTAAAGGCGGCTACCGCCTTTCAGAGCAATATTATGATTGAAAGGAACGGGAAGACCGCTGATGTAAAGAGACTGCTGGCTTTAATGGCACTTAGCGTAAAGTGCGGAGAGCAGGTGCACTTTTCCATAGAAGGAGCTGACGAAGAGCTTGCGGCAAAAAAACTGGAGGAATTCGTAAGAGGTAATTTATAGGGAGTGTGCGTATGGAGGAATATACAGGAAAAGCGGTGTCGGATTGCATTGCAATCGGTAAAATAAGAGTATTCTCCAAAGAGGATTCCTTAATAGAAAAGATAAGTGTACAGGATACGGCAGCAGAGAAAAAGCGTTATGAGGCAGCCAGGGCAGAGGCTGTATTACAGCTGGAAGAATTATATGAAAAGGCGGCAGCAGATACCGGTGAGGAAGCTGGAGCTATTTTCAAAATGCATTCCATGCTGTTAGAGGACCCGGACTATGTGGATTCAGTGAATTTCATAATTGCTTCCGAAAACACCAACAGCGAGCATGCCGTAAAAGCAACAGGAGAAAAATTAGCTTCCATCTTTTCTGAAATGGAAGATGAATATATGAAAGAGCGGGCCGCTGATATAACTGATGTTACAGAGCGGCTGATAAGAATATTAACGGGAAAAACGGAGGACTTTATTCTCAGGGAACCGGCTATTATTGTGGCAGAGGACTTGACGCCCAGTGAGACGGTTCAAATGGATAAGAGCAAAATATTGGCCTTTGTAACCAGGCATGGCTCCGTTAACTCCCATACGGCCATTCTGGCCAGAATGATGGGAATCCCGGCTCTTATCGGAACCAATATGGCGGAGCCTCGTTCACTGGAAGGAAAACTTGCTGTTGCAGACGGTAAGAAAGGAATCTTTCTGGTAGAACCCGATGCAAAACAATTAAAGGTATATGAAGAGAAACAACAGGAAGAGGCAGAACATAAGGCTGATTTAAAGAAGCTTATCGGTAAAGAGACAGTGACACAGGACAAAAGGGCAATAAAGCTCTATGCCAATATCGGAAGTACGGAGGACCTGTCAGCAGTACTGGGGCAGGATGCCGAAGGAATCGGACTCTTTCGAAGTGAATTTCTGTATCTGGAGAAGGATAACTATCCCACAGAAGAAGAACAGTTTCAGGCATATAAGCAGGTACTGGAAGCCATGGAGGGGAAGAAGGTAATTATCAGGACCCTTGATATCGGCGCCGATAAACAGGCAGAATATTTTCAGATGGAAAAAGAAGAAAATCCTGCCATGGGCTGTAGAGCTATTCGAATCTGCCTGGAAAGGACAGAAGTATTTAAGACACAGCTGAGAGCCTTGCTAAGAGCCAGTGTTTTCGGAAATCTGGCGGTTATGTATCCCATGATTATATCCGTTGAAGAAATAATAAGAACTAAGGAAATTGTGGAGGAAGTAAAGCAGGAGCTGACGGACAATTCAATTCCTTTCGGCCGGATAGAGCAGGGGATTATGGTAGAGACACCGGCAGCTGTTCTTATCAGCGATCTGCTGGCGAAAGAAGCGGACTTCTTTAGCATAGGAACCAATGACCTTACCCAATATACGCTTGCGGTGGACAGACAGAATCCAAAGCTGATTGATTATTACAATCCGAAACATGAGGCAGTATTTCGAATGATACAGATGGTTGTTAAAAACGGGCATGAAGCAGGTATCTGGGTTGGTATCTGCGGGGAGCTGGCAGCGGATTTGTCACTGACGGAGGTGTTCTTAAGGGCAGGGGTAGATGAACTTTCGGTTTCACCTCCCTATATTCTTCCGGTGAGAGAAAGGGTGCGTCAGCTGGATTTATCAAAATAACAGATAGCCATGCCCTTTTCAATGCTCCGCAAAATTGGGCTGAGGATTTCGCAGGTGCAATCTTGTGTGAAAATTATTTTTTTAGTTTTAACATTATTCATTAATAAAATCAGATTGAGAAATTGGATTGGTGGCAGCTCTGCCATCAATCCAATTTTTATTGTCAAGTAAATAATACTCCATCTTTAATACAGTCTCAGGCTGTGTTTGACTTTAGTGGGGAATTTTGTTAGACTAATAGACGGTGATACCATGGCAAGTGTTTAAGAACTGGTATCCTTTGAAAGAAATATGCTGCAACGTAATGGCCCATAGGATAGAAAGGTGGAACAGGTTATGAAAAACCTTGCCAAACCGGTAAATTTCAGGGACTTAGGCGGAATAACAGGAAAAGACGGCAAGAAAATCCGTCCCTTAAGTATACTTCGCTCAGGAGAACTGGTAAAACTTACAAAAGAAGATATCGAGATACTGGAGAAAGAATATCAGTTAAGAACTATTGTGGATCTGCGGGGGGAAAAGGAATATGGAGAGAAACCCGATGAGGAAGTTCCGGGAACCACCTATCACAATGTTGATATCTTAAAGAAAATTCATGAAACCGGAGCAGATCTGGGAAGCCTGGAAACAGTTCAGGATATCCATGGTGCTCATTATCATATGAATCTCCTGTATGAACAAATGGTTACCAATGAAGGTGCGGGGAGAGGCTTTCGGGAAGTTCTTGATATCCTTTTAGCACAGGAAGAAGGAGCATTTCTTTTCCACTGTTTTGCCGGTAAAGACAGAACAGGATTGACGGCAGCGATTATCTTAACAATTCTCGGTGTAAGCAAAGAAGATATCTTATATGATTATTTAAAGACCAATGAACAAAGAAAAGAAGAGAATGACGAACTGCTGGGTAAGCTCCTGGAGCAGGGCTTTAGCAAGGAACAGTGCAGTGTCGTGGAGATAGCTCTTACTGTGAACGCAGAATATCTTGAAACTGCTTATAAGACCGCAGAGAAGCTATATGGTTCTTTTCAAAATTATATATATCAGGCATTAAAGGTAACAAAAGCGGAAGAAAAAGAGCTGCAAGGAAAATATCTAATGGATTAACAGTATAAAAAAGCTAAAGAAAATATGGGATAACCCCATAAAAAGAGGAGGGGCCGGCAGAAATTCTGCCGGCCATTTATGAAAAAAAGTTTATGTCAACAAGGTTGGGGAGCCTTGATTTACGCTTAAATTGTATTGCTTTTAATAAGTGTTTCTTTCTTTGTTTATCTTATGAATTCATTATAACGTTCACATGTGTATAGAGTTTGAAGGAAAATTGAAGAGTTTGTGAACAATTAAGAAAGATACTATAAACTTTAGGAAGAAAGAATAAAGGAAAAAGTAAAACGGACACATAAGAGCACTTACGGACAGGAGAAAAGAAAGTGTCTCTGATAAGATAGATTCATAAGACGAAGGCAAGGCATAATTCACATATCGAAAGGCAGGGGCTGTTAGCGGGAATTTGAAAGTATAATTCACATACGGCAGAAAGGGCAGGATTGTTAGCATGGACTGGATTCAGACATTGGAAAAGGCGATAGATTACATGGAGGAAAACCTGCTTGGCAATCTGGAATGTGAAGAGGTTGCGGAAAGGGTATATGTCTCAAATCATCATTTTCAGAGAACCTTTACCCTGCTTACCGGGCTGACGATGGGTGAGTATATCAGAAACAGGCGTCTCTCTCTTGCCGGAGGGGAACTTCTTAAGAAGGAGAGCAAAGTAATTGAGGTGGCATTAAAATATGGCTACGATTCACCGGAAAGCTTCACGAAGGCCTTCAAAAGATTCCATGGAATAACTCCGGTACAAGTAAAAAAACAAGGGGCCAGTTTAAAATCCTTTAATCGTCTTATAATTAAAATAATTATGGAAGGTGGAAGCAGTATGGATTACAGAATTGAAAAAAAAGAAGCATTTGAGGTCGTTCTTATGACGAGGACCTTCAACTACCAGAACAATATGTCAGATATTCCGAAGTTTTGGTCAGAGTATTTGGAAAGCGGCCTGGATGAGAAAGTATGCGGAGCTCTTGGAATTTGCCTGCCTATGGATGATGAAACAAAAGAATTTGAGTATGGTATCGGCTGCTGTAAGGAATTCGCAAAGGAGGTGCCGGAAGGGTTTAAGACCTATACCGTTCCTGCCTATACCTGGGCAATATTCCGCTGTGTAGGCCCTATGCCGGGAGCTATTCAGGATATGTGGAAGAGAGTATACAGCGAGTGGCTTCCCCAGGCAAATTATGAACTGGTACAGGGTTATGATATTGAAAATTATACGGAGGGAGATAGCGCCAGTCCTAATTATGTAAGTGAAATCTGGCTTCCGGTAAAAGAGAAATAGTACGGCAAATGCATGAAATTAAAATTATAGGTTGACAAGAATTTATGTATATGATAAAGTCTTGAGTAATAAATATACAGTTTAAATGCAGTGACAAGGAGGAGTACATACTCAGCCCGGATTTCAGAGAGAAGATATTTGGTGAAAGTCTTCATTCAGGAGGTATGGAAGTAGCCTTTGAGCAGTGGACCGAAAAGGAACGGGAATTTATTCCTTAGTAGACTCCAACGGAAGTTTCCGCCGTTACCCGGGAAACGGTATCGATATCTTTGCTTTCTTATGTCAGAGAATCCGTATCGGTGTGAGTGCAGAGATTTATCTCTGAATTTAGGTGGTAACACGGATAATTATTCGCCCTAAGCTAAAACTTTAGCTTAGGGCGTTTTTTTAGTTTATTTTAGGCTGAAATTCAATATTCAACAGTTCCTGCTGAGAGTGATAAAGGGAGGGAAGGAGACTTAACGGAAAAAACATATATCATTATTTTAAGGATGCAGCATGCACAGAGCATGGTATATGTATAAATATAAAGAATAAGGGATAATTTCCCGGCAGTCAAGAAGGAGGAAGACCATGGAAATAAGAGGAACAGAGCTTTTTGTAAAAGCATTGAGAGAAGAAGGTGTTGACACTCTATTTGCCTATCCGGGAGGACAGGTAATTGACTTATTTGATGCGCTTTATGATGCAGAGGGCATCGAGGTCATTCTGCCAAGACATGAACAGGGATTGATTCATGCGGCAGACGGGTATGCCCGCTCTACCGGAAAGGTCGGAGTATGTCTTGTTACCAGCGGACCCGGTGCTACCAATCTGGTAACCGGCATAGCCACCGCCAATTATGACAGTGTACCTTTAGTATGTTTTACCGGGCAGGTGCCGACCCATCTTATCGGAAATGACGCCTTCCAGGAGGTGGATATCGTAGGAATCACCCGAAATATCTGCAAACACGCTATCACCGTAAGAGACCGGAAGGACCTTGCCAGAGTCATAAAAGAAGCCTTCTTCATTGCAAAGTCCGGAAAACCAGGTCCTGTAGTGGTAGATTTGCCAAAGGATATTCAACAGGCAATAGGAAGTGACGAGTATCCGAAGGAAGTATCCATCAGAGGATACAAACCCAGTACCGGAGTTCATATTGGCCAGGTAAGAAGGGCACTTGGTATATTAAGCCAGGCTAAGAAACCGGTCTTCTTAGTTGGCGGCGGCGTAAATATAGCAGGCGCAGGAGAAGAGTTTACAAAGCTGGCGGAACTTACCGGCATGCCGGTTATTACCACTATCATGGGAAAGGGTGCAATCCCTACAAATCATCCCCTCTATGTCGGCAATATTGGTATTCACGGTAATTATGCCGCTAACCGGGCTATCAGTGAGTGCGATGTGCTATTTTCCATCGGGACCAGATTCAATGACCGGATTACCGGGAAGATAACGGAATTTGCCAAGCTGGCAGCTATTATCCATATTGACATTGATGCCGCTTCCATCTCAAGAAATATCCAGGTAGATGTGCCCATTGTGGCGGATGCCAAGACAGCCATCACAAAGATATTGGAAGAGGCGAGGCCGCTTCCAATATCGGAGTGGGCAAAAGAGGTTATGGGCTGGAAAGAAGAACATCCTCTTGCAATGAAAAAATATGAGGGAATGACACCTGAGATTATCATAAATAAAATTAATGAAAAATTTAAAGACCTTATTGTTGTCACCGATGTAGGACAGAATCAGATGTGGACCACCCAGTATCTTGAGATGGACCACAGCAGAAAACTCCTTACTTCAGGAGGCCTTGGAACTATGGGCTATGGCCTTCCCGCAGCCATCGGAGCAAAGCTTGGAAATCCTGATACTCCGGTTCTTTGCATCTCCGGTGACGGAGGCATGCAGATGAATATCCAGGAGATGGCAACGGCAGTATGCCTGGAACTTCCGCTGATATTATGCGTCTTCAACAACTCCTATCTGGGAAATGTACGCCAGTGGCAGGAGATGTTTTACGGCGGCCGTTACGCCTATACCTGTCTGGCGGCACGGAGAAGCTGCCCCGGAACAAACTGCGCAAGAAGCTGCGGGAGTGACGGTAAGGATGGAGAAAAGAGCTATCCCAAATACTCTCCCGACTTTGTAAAGCTGGCAGAAAGTTATGATGCCATTGGAATACGGGTGGAAAAGACAGAAGAAATCGAAGAAGCCTTTGATAGGGCTATTAAGAGTAAGAATACGCCTACTCTGATTGAGTTTATCATAGAACCGGAAGCTAACGTATACCCAATCGTGCCTACAGGCAAACCTCTTAACGAAATGGTGATAGACTAATCCCGGGAAGGCGTGTAAGACTTTGCACGTCAGGAGAACGGAAAACAAAAAGGTATGACCATATGACTTAAATGAAATATAAATTCTTAAAAATAGATACCTAAAAAGCAGATACGGTAGATTTATTAGACCATGAAAATCAGAAAGGACAAAAACATGGGAAAAGCGATTGAAAATATAATCAAGAAAAGATGGATATCCCTTTACGTGGAGAATGAAATCGGCGTGCTGGCAAAGATATCAGGCCTTTTTTCCGGCAAATCCTATAACATGGATAGTCTCACGGTAGGTGAAACCGAGGATGAGACCATTTCCCGCATGACCATTAGTGTTACCAGCGATGAGAGTACTTTTGAGCAGATAAAAAAACAGCTGAACCGATGCGTGGAGGTAATTAAAGTAGTGGATTTTACCGACATTCCCATCCATATGAAAGAAATATTGTTTGTAAAGATAAACAGCCTTAAAGACAGTGAGAAGGAAGAAATCTTTCGGATTTCAAAGATATATGGATTGTCGGTAATTGACTGTGACAGAAGCAGTCTGCTGCTGGAGTGTGTACAGACAGAGAGTAAGAATAATGCTATTATAAAGCTCCTGCAGAACTCCTTTCCCAATCGCATTGAGGTGGTAAAAGGGGGAAGCGTTGCCATAGAAGCTATCAGTGTGGCTGACAGGTAAAGTAATACATGATGCATACCGGGGAAGGAATACAGCAAGCCGATAATATGCGAATAAAGCCTTGGCTTGCCTATAGTCTTAAACTTGACGGAGAATTGCAGTTCTTGGTAAAATATGAATAACAGGTTTTGAGAAAGGCAGGGCTACAAATATGAATTATACGGTGAAACCATTAGAGGCAAGCAATGCAGAAGTATTTACTGCGTATTTGGGGAATCTGGATTTTAGCCTTACACCCCACTGGGCGACCTGTTTTTGCAGATTTTATTACTGTAACTGCAGCGGTGAGGAATGGATGGGACGAAGCGGAGAGGTTAATCGGACTGAGGCCCTGGAGGATATCAGGAGTGGAAATATGGAAGGCTATCTTGCTTTTGACGAAGA
The DNA here is from genome assembly GCA_023450835.1 of Bacillota bacterium. GTDB lineage: Bacteria > Bacillota > Clostridia > Lachnospirales > Lachnospiraceae > Anaerocolumna. Next base: position 71,389 of record JAEXGM010000126.1, read on the forward strand.
TAAGTGCATTGGCTGGTGCAGTGCTAATGATATTAACAGATTTCCACGCCTGACGGAGGATGTGGGACATCTGGTGAAAGGGAAGAAGACGGGCTGTACCATCTGTTATGTAATTCATCCGGAATACCGCAGACAGGGTCTTGCAAGGCAGTTATTAAAGTACGCTGTAGAAGATTTCAGAAGGCAGGGCTTTGAACAGGTGATAGCGTTTCCGGTGATAGCAGACACACCTGCCGGGACCCATTATCGTGGAAGTCTGAATATGTATCAGGAGAATGGATTCCGGGAAATCGGAAATTTTGAGAATGTCAGAGCTATGTTATTGGAGTTATAAGATACCGGCCTAGGGCTGATTTATCAGGAAATGAATTAAATATCTGACAGTTCGGCTTGACAGTCCGAAAAAATTATGCTACCATTTGAAAAATTAAAAAAATAAAGGCAATGAAGAGAAAAGTATATTACGGCAGATGCCACAGAGAGCCTCGAAACGCTGAGAAGAGGTGCAGAACCCATAATAGAAAAAAAGACTTGGAGCCGCGTACCGACCGGGTGATACCCTGAGGCTACGATGGGAGCGCCCATTACAGCGTCAGAGTATCAACAGCAGATAGCAATCATTTGCCGTTCGTACTTGTAGAGATTCTTATTGCGAAATAGGAATGAAACAGGGTGGTAACACGAAGCAGCAGCTCTCGTCCTTGAAT